>NZ_JANODC010000296.1:0-15806 GCF_031412495.1 Rhizobacter sp.
CCGCCGTCACGATCCTGCAACGGCGGAGGCGCGCGCGAGCTCGTTCGCGCGTCCCACCCCGGGCGCGGGGGGCGGGCGGCCGATGCCCGAAAGTAACGGAGGTGGTTCCGGGCCGACAGGTCCGGAACCGGGGGACATGAGCGGAGGGGAGTGCCCCGCCGGCTCGATCCCGCGGCAACCCGACTCGCACGCGCAAGAACCACGTACCGCCGACTCGCGCGGACCGATCGGGAGCCGGCGTCAAGCCTTCTTCCCCTTCACGTGTCCCTCGAGCTCGGCAAAGGTCGGCCGGTCCTTCGAGTACAGGACCTTGCGTCCGAACTCGACCGCGACCTGCGGCGCGTAGCCCTGCATGCTGGCGAGCAGGGTCGTCTTGATGCACTGCAGCTCCTTCGAGCTTTCGTCGACCTTCTGCTCGATCAGGCCGCCGAGCGGCTCGACGACGGCGTAGGCGAGCAGGATGCCGAGGAAGGTGCCGACCAGGGCGGCGCCGATCATGCCGCCGAGGATCGCCGGCGGCTGGCCGACCGAGCCCATGGTGTTCACGACGCCGAGCACCGCGGCGATGATCCCGAAGGCCGGCAGGGCGCCGGCCAGGCGCGCGAGCGCATTGACGGGGCCGTGCGCCTCGGTGTGGTGGGTCTCGATCTCGCTGTCCATCAGGCTCTCGATCTCGTGCGCGTTCAGGTTGCCCGAGACCATCATGCGCAGGTAGTCGGTGATGAACTCGACCACGTGGTGGTCGGAGCCGACGACGGCGTACTTCTGGAACAGCGCCGAGCCGGCCGGGTCCTCGACGTCGTTCTCGATGGCCATCAGGCCTTCCTTGCGCGCTTTCTGGAGGATGTCGTAGAGCAGCGCCATCAGCTCCATGTAGCGCGCCTTCGAGTACTTCGAGCCCTTCAGCACACCGGGAAGCGCGGCCAGGGTGGCCTTCAGCACCTTCGGCTGGTTGTTGACGGCGAAGGCGCCGAGCGAGCCGCCGAGGATGGCCATCAGCTCGGTGGGCAGCGCGTGCAGGATGACGCCGATGTTGCCGCCATGGATGATGTAGGCGCCGAAGATGCACCCCATCGCAACGCCGTAACCGATCAGAACGACCATGTTCTTCGAGATTCCCTGCCGGCCCATCGCCGATGCGCCGGGACGTGCCGTTATCGGCGAAGCCCGATGCCCACTTGAGTGTCCCCTCGGAGGGGCCCGGGTGATCGGCGCAACTGGCGGGCAATCACCCCGGAAAAAAAGAAACGGGTCCCGAAGGACCCGCTTTCAAAGCACGGTTCGTGCTGGAGGAGACAAGCAAGAAACAGAGAGTCCGTTGTATCGGCCGCCGCCGGCCGGACTTGAGACCGTTCGTCCCGGTCAGTGCATGTGGATGCCGCCGACGGCCTTGCCCTTGCCGGCGCGGGCCGGGGGGCTGCACAGGCCGCAGGTGTAGTGGCGGGCGATCTCGTGCGGGTGGGTCACGAACTGGCCGCCGCATTTCGAGCACCTGGTCATCGTCAGCATGCCGTTGTCGACGAACTTGACGAGGCGCCAGGCGCGGGTCACGGAGAGCAGGGCCTCGAGGCCCTGCGCCGTGGTCTGCTCCTGGTAGAGCTGGTAGGCCTTGATGACGGCGTCGATCTCGTCCATCTCGGTCACCTTGTTCAGGTACTCGTGGATGTTGAGGAAGAGCGAGGCGTGGATGTTCGGCTGCCAGGTCATGAACCAGTCGGTCGAGAACGGCAGCTGGCCCTTGCTGGGCGACTTCCCGGCGACTTCCTTGTAGAGCCGCAGCAGCCGCTCGTACGAGAGGTCGGTCTCCGACTCGAGGACCTGCAGGCGGGCGCCGAGCTGGATCAGCGCCACGGCGCGGCCGATCTGCTTGGCCTCCGTGAGGATCGACTTGGAACGCATGTCAGGCCGCCTCTTGGTGACGGCCGGCCAGCAGGATCGAGGCGTGCAGGCGGGAGGTGCTGTCGTTGGCGGCGCTCTTGCCGTGGTTGGTCAGCAGGCCCCAGACCAGGTCGTCGTCCATGCGGAAGCGGCACAGCAGCGTGTTGCCCGAGGCGATCTTCATCATCTGCGCCGGGGTCAGCAGGCCGATCAGGGCCGCGCTCTCCTCGCTGATGCCAAGCCGGTAGAGGGCCTGCTCGCGGTCGGTCCGGATCAGGCTCTGCGCGAGCATCAGGTAGGAGAGATTGGCTTCGCGAATCTCGGTGAGGATCTGGTCGGCATTCATTCAGGGGGCTCCGTTTCTGACTTGTGTAGCAAGGGACATGGCCTTGCGATGGAGCGAATTCTGAAGACACGAGAAGGCCGGGACCATCAGGTCATCTCGGTCGCTGAAGTCCAGCTTCCTCCATGAGCCGTGTCAGGGAAGTTCCTACAGGTGCCCGTCGCTGCCCGGTGGCTGGAAGTTTCTGCGGCGCCTGCCTCAAGTTCGGGAAATGGCGGCCCGATAACCCAGCCAACGGCGAGGAGCGATCCGCGCCGGGGTCCGGAGTCAGAAGCCGAATGTTTCGCCCGAGGCGCAAGCCGGAGGAGAGATCCGAGGAAGACGAACGCCGGGCGCAGCAGGCCGGTGGTCACACCGCCGGCTGCTCGAAGCGGGCGAGCCGACGCAAGAAGGCGAATCCGCTCTAGCAATGACGGCGCTTGTGCCGAAAGTCTCATCAACAGATCAGGAGCTTTTTCACCATGGCTATGACCATCAACACGAACCTGGCTTCGCTCACCGCGCAGCGCAATTCGAGCCGAACCGAAACCGACCTGTCGACGGCGATTGCTCGCCTGTCGTCGGGCCTTCGCATCAACAGCGCCAAGGACGACGCCGCGGGCCTCGCGATCGCCGAGCGCTTCACGGCGCAGATTCGAGGCCTCAGCCAGGCAGCCCGCAACGCCAACGACGGCATCTCGCTGGCGCAGACGGCCGAAGGCGCCCTCGCCTCGGTCACGAACAACCTGCAGCGCATCCGCGAACTGGCGGTTCAGTCGGCCAATGCGACAAACTCGTCGGCCGACCGCGCGTCGCTGCAGCTCGAAGTGGCGCAGCTCGTTGCTGAAATCGACCGGGTCGCGACGCAGACCTCGTTCAACGGCACCAACCTCTCGACGGCAGCTTCACCGCCAAGGCGTTCCAGGTCGGCGCGAACGCCGGGCAGACCATCACGGTGGCATCCATCGCCAGCGCCCGCGCAAGCGCCCTCGGCCAGTACCAGGGCTACAACCTGACGAACCAGTCGATCGGCACAGCCAGCGACACGACCGCCGCCACGACGGTGACGATCGGCGGCGTCGCCACCTCGCTCGGCACGATCGCCACCGACGCGAAGGCCATCGCCAACGCGATCGGCGCGTCCGGCCTGGCGGGCTTCACGGCCACGGCGAATGCCACGGCCAAGGCGGCCGGTACCCAGGCGCTGACCGGCTCGGCCTCCGGCACCGCGATCATTACCGTCAACGGTCTGGCGATCAACGTGAACAACGTCGTCGGCAACGCTGCGACGAACCGGGCCAACGCAGTTGCCGCGCTGAACGCGCAATCGAGCGCCACGGGCGTGGTGGCCACCGACACCGGTGCCGGCGTCAGCCTGGCTGCTGCCGACGGCCGGAACATCACGCTGGCCTTCGGCGCGGGCACTGCGACAGCAGCCACCATCGCCGACTTCGGCATCGGCCCGGTCGGCACGGTGGGTGCGACGCTGAACCTGAACTACACCGCTCCGTCGGGTGTCACGGGCAGCGTCGTGTTCGCGGGTGCGTTCGCCAACACGACGGCGGTCGCTGCCACCGGCACCTCGGTGTCCGGCCTGAGCGTCTCGGACGTGGCAGGCGCCAACTCGGCGCTGGCTTCGGTGGATGCCGCCCTGGCGACGATCAACTCCAGCCGCGCCTCGCTGGGTGCGATCCAGAACCGCTTCTCGTCGACGATCGAGAACCTGCAGACGACGACCGAGAACCTCTCGGCCTCGCGCAGCCGCATCCAGGACGCCGACTTCGCCCAGGAAACGGCGAACCTGTCGCGTGCCCAGGTGCTGCAGCAGGCCGGGACGGCCATGGTGGCGCAAGCCAACCAGCTTCCGCAGCAGGTCCTGACGCTCCTGCGCTGAGCCCAGTCGCAGCGGCGCGCCGGATGGCGCGTCGCAGTTTCGGCCACGAGGGCCGGATCCGGTGCGCCGGGTCCGGCCCTTTCTCCTTCCCGAATCGAAGTAGGCGGCGATCGCGCCGCTTTTCGGGTTCTCGGCGGTCGCCAGGCCCTTTCAGAATCTCGGCACACGGTCCCTCCTCGCGGACCCGGCAGCTTACGGAGAGACGCTCATGGCCCAGACGATCAACACCAACATCTCGTCGCTGACCGCGCAACGCAACGCCAACCGCTCGCAGAACGACCTCTCGACGGCCATCCAGCGACTCTCGTCCGGACTGCGCATCAACAGCGCCAAGGACGACGCCGCAGGGCTGGCGATCTCGGACCGCATGACGGCGCAGATCCGGGGCATCAACCAGGCGGCGCGCAACGCCAACGACGGCATCTCGCTGGCGCAGGTCGCCGAAGGAGCGCTCGGCTCGGTGACCGGCAGCCTGCAGCGCATCCGCGAGCTGGCGGTGCAGTCGGCGAACGCCACGAACAGCGCCTCCGATCGCCTGGCCCTGCAGCAGGAAGTCGCCCAGCTTACGACCGAGATCGACCGGGTCGCGACGCAGACCCAGTTCAACGGCCTGAACCTGCTCGACGGCAGCTTCACGGCGCAGCAGTTTCAGGTCGGGGCCAATGCCGGCCAGACCATCTCGGTGACCTCGATCGCCAGCGCCCGCGCCAGCGCGCTCGGCGTCTACCAGGGATTCAACCTGACCAGCCAGTCGATCGGCGCTGCGAACAACTCGCCGCAGGCGCTGACGGTCAACATCGGCGGGGCCGGCGCGGTCTCGCTCGGCAGCGTTGCCGTCGATGCCAAGGCCCAGGCCGCAGCCATCAACAACGGCAACATCTCCGGACTCGTCGCCACGGCCAACGCGACCAGCGTCGCCGCCGGCACATCGACGGCCGCGGCCACGGCCGCCGGCACCGCGACGTATACCGTCAACGGCGTCGCGATCTCGATCAGCGGCGCCGACGGCGCCGGTGCGCTGTCGAGCAACCGGGCCAATGCCGTCGCCGCCATCAACGCCCAGTCGGCCGCCACCGGCGTGGTCGCCACCGACACCGGCTCGGGCGTCAGCCTGAGCGCCGCCGATGGCCGCAACATCGCCCTGACCTACGCCGCTGGCAGCTTCACCGGCTCGGCCGCCGCCGACTTCGGCTTGTCCGCGACCGCCCTCACCGGCGGCACATTGAACCTCAGCTACTCCGCGCCGAGCGGCGTCTCCGGCAGCGTCGCCTTTGCCCAGACCGGCGGCCTCAACACCTCGACGGCGATCGCAAGCACCGGCACCGCCGTGAGCGCCATGAACATCTCCAGCGTGAGCGGCGCCAATGCAGCCCTCAGCGCAGTCGATGCCGCCCTGCAAACCATCAACGGCAGCCGGGCTGCGCTCGGGGCGGTCCAGAACCGCTTCTCGTCGACGATCGAGAACCTGCAAACAGCGGGCGAGAACCTGTCGGCCTCGCGCAGCCGGATCCAGGACGCGGACTTCGCGGCCGAGACCGCCGCGCTCTCGCGGGCCCAGGTGCTGCAGCAGGCCGGCACGGCCATGATCGCCCAGGCCAACCAGTTGCCGCAGCAGGTGCTGCAGCTTCTGAAGGGCTGACCGGCGCCGGCTCGGTTTAGCGCACGATCCGCGTCGATCGTGGCGGGGTACTCAAGCTCGGCTGCGACCGGCCGATAACAACGTCGAAGACCCGCGAACGAGCCCGATGCCGAACGACCCTCCGCCAGCATGGCCGGCCTGACCTCCGCCGTCGGCACGATCTCGTCAGCCGGCATCGGCAGCGGGCTCGACGTCAACAACATCGTCACGCAGCTGATGGCGGTGGAGCGGCAACCGCTTCAGCGCCTGCAGGCCACCGCGACGACGCTGCAGACGCAGCTCTCCGCCTTCGGGCAGATGCAGTCGTTGGTCTCCGGCCTGCAGGACGCGGCCAAGCCGCTGTTCGCAGCTGATTCGTACAAGCTCAGCAACGCCAGCTCGACGGACCCGGGCAGCGTCAGCGCCGGCACCACGACCAAGGCAGTGCCCGGGATCTACGCCGTGTCGGTGAGTTCGCTGTCGGCGGCGCAATCGATCGTCAGCCCGGCCGGCCAGTACGCCGACGCGGGTGCGGTCGTCGGCACCGGCAGCCTCACGGTCCGCCTGGGCAGCTGGAACGCGGATTCGACTGTCTTCACGGCCAAGACCGGATCGGCGGACATCACGATCCCGATCGATGCCTCGGAACACACGCTCGCCGGCATTCGAGACAAGATCAACGCCGCCAATGCCGGCATCAGCGCCACCGTCGTCACCGACGCGAGCGGCTCGCGGCTGGCCCTGCAGTCGACCGAGACCGGATCGGTGAACGGCTTTCGCGTCATCGTCACCGACGACGATCTGGGCAACGGCGACGCGGCCGGGCTCTCGAGGCTGGCGTACGACCCGGCCAGCGCCGTCGCCCAGATGACCCGCGCCCAGCCCGCCGCGGACACCCGCGCCAGCATCAACGGCATCGCCGTCACCTCGAGCAGCAACACGCTCGACAGCGTCATCGAAGGCATGACCTTCAACCTGAGCAAGGTCACGACGCAACCGGTGATCGTCAACGTCTCCCGCAACACGGACGCGATCAAGACCTTGGTCACGGGCTTCGTGGCGGCGTACAACGCGCTCAACACCTTCCTGTCATCGGCAACCCGGTACGACGCCGCGACCAAGCAGGCCGCGCTGCTGCAAGGCGACGGCACGACGACGGGCATCCACAACCAGCTGCGCTCGATGGTCTCGCCGGCCAGCCCGGCATCCTCGGTCTTCCAGACGCTGAGCTCGATCGGCGTGCAGCTGCAGAAGGACGGCGCCCTCAAGCTCGACGAAGCCGCCTTCGGCAAGGCCGTCGCCAACCTGCCGGAGCTGACAAAGGCACTCTCGAGCGTCGACAACGCCAATCCCACGAACCATGGCTTCGGCAAGCGCTTCTTCGCGTGGGCCGAGCGCCTTCTGGCGAGCACCGGATCGATGCCCGGCAAGACCAAGTCGATCCAGGCCCGCATCGCATCGAACCAGAAGGACCAGGAGAGGCTGGGTGATCGGCTCGAGATGATCGAGCGGCGCATGCGCGCCCAGTACTCGGCCCTCGACACGACGATGGCCAAGGCGAACGCGCTGTCGAAGTACGTGCAGCAGCAGTTCTATACGAAGTCGATCTACGACAACGGCCGGGACTAGGGCACCGCGCCTGCGACGGCCGGCCCCGGCTGGCCGCGTCGGCCCGGCCGGCCGGTACCCCGGAAGTAGACCCTGCGAGGCAGGCATACCAGTGTTAAGAATCGGCATCCCCCGTCGATAAAGAGGGCAGACGCAGGAGCGACACGACGATGTTCAGCACCACACCCCAGCCAGGCACGCGCACGCCGGCAGCCACGATGTATCGCAGCGTGAACGCGGTGACGGCGCTCGAGGGCGCCAGCCCGCACAAGCTGGTCGACATGCTGTACCAGGCGATCGCTGGCGAGATCGCTGCGGCGCGCGGCGCTCTCGTTCGCAAGGACATCGCCGAGAAGGGCCGTGCCATCGGCCACGCCGTCCGCATCGTCGAGGAAGGCCTGCTCGCCCCGCTGGACCTCGCCCGCGGCGGCCCGCTCGCTGCCAACCTCAAGGACCTCTACGAATACATCGTCTATCGGCTGACCCTCGGCAATCTCCATTCGGACGACGCGACGCTGGCCGAATGCGGCGGCCTCGTCGATACGCTACGAGCCTCCTGGCAAGCCATCGCCTCTCAGGTGGCGCCGCCCGCCGAAACGGCCCGGGCGGCCGCATGAGCACGTCGAGAGCGAACTTCCGACCGGAACCCACGACCATGAATTCCGTGCTGCTGAACTACTACGAAGCCATCGAGAAGGCGAGCCAGGAGATGCTGGACGCCGCGCGGGCCGGCAACTGGGACCAGGTGGTCAAGCTCGAGGGCGCGTGCGCCATGCTGATCGCCCAGCTCAAGAACACCGCCGCCGACAAGCCCCTGCCCGCCGACGAGGCCCAGCTGAAGTCGCGCATCATGCAGCGCATCCTGGTCAACGACGCGGAGATCCGCCAGCTCGCCGAGCCCTGGCTTGAGGACCTCGACGACATCCTGGCCGGGCGCCCCAAGACGCTGCACTGAGGCTGGCCGTGTCGTTTTTTTCCCGCTTCAAGAACCCTGCGCGGCCCAATCAAGGAGACGCGATGGAAACCAGACCCGCACCCCTGGACAACATGTCCGCCGACGAGGACGGCATCGAGCAGTTCCGCGTCACCTCGCCGCGCGAGATCGGCACCATCCTCAAGCAGCTGCTCGATGGCTCGACCCTGCTCAACCTCCATGCCGTGAGCGGCATGGTGGTGACGAGCGCGATCTGGACGATCGACAGCGCCCGCGGCACGATCGGGTTCAACGCCGACCCGCGCGATCCCGGCGTGCAGGCGCTGATGGAGTCGCACGAGGTGGTCGTCGTCGGCTACGTCGACAACGTCAAGCTGCAGTTCGAGGTCAACGGGCTGATGCTGGTGCACGGGCACCGCGCCAGCGTCCTGAACTGCGCCTTTCCGCGCGAGCTGTACCGTTTCCAGCGCCGCAACGCGTTCCGGATCCGGCCCCTGATGCGAACCTCGCCGGTGGCCCGGCTTCGCCATCCCGACATGCCCGAGATGGAGTTCGCCCTGCGCATCATCGACGTCAGCATGGGGGGCGCGGCCCTCTTCCTGCCCAACGACGTGCCGCTGATGAACGCCGGCAGCGTGATCAAGGACGTGCGCCTCGAGTTCGACGACGACACCCAGCTCGAGGTCTCGCTGCGCCTGATGCACGTGACCCCGATCAAGGCCGAGACCGGCGGCGTCCGCCTCGGCTTCGAGTTCCTCCGGATGGGCGGCGACGCCGTGCGCAACCTGCAGCGCTTCATCGACCTCACGCAGAAGCGCGCAAAGATGATGGCCCTCAACTAGGCGAAACCGGACGCTGGCGTCCGGTTTCGCCGCGCTCGATCGAGCGAGCAGCCGCTGCGCGGCCGTCGCTCGTCTCGCGCACCCTAGACCTGCATGCCCATGATGTCCGAGTAGGCCTGCACGAGCCGGTTGCGGACCTGCAGCGTCGCCTGGAAGCCGATCTGCGCCTTCTGCATCGCGACCATCGTCTGCTCGAGGCTCACGGTCGGGTTGTCGAGCGTCACTTCGCGCTGCAGGCGCGATGACTCCATCTGGGCCTTGCTGACGGCGCCGAGGGCCTGGCCGAGGGCCTTCTCGAAGCTGGGCGGGGCGATGCCGGCACCGGGAGCGGTGCTGCCCTTGGCGAGCGGCACGCCGTCGATGCCGAGGCCGGCGCGGGCAACGGCCTGCGCGAAGTCGAAGGGCTTCAGGGTGACGTTCATGGGCCAAGGCTCCTGGGAAGGGATCCTAGGTGCGCGGGCCGCTGCGGGTGGTGCGAACTGAGGCGCCAATGCCGCCCTGTTTCAGGCATCCGCGGTGGGGCCGTTTCGAATAATGAGCCCAGACCGGCAGGCCCCACGCCGCCGTGTCCCGAGGACCCATGGACAACGCCGTCGCCGTCAATCCCAGCAACACCCCCGCCACGTTGGCCGGTCGGCTCCAGGCGATGCCGGCCCGAAGCAAGGTCAGCGCCCTGATCGGCGTGCTGGCGCTCGCCGGCGTCGTCTACGCGATGACCGCCTGGAGCGGCAAGGGCGACTACAAGGTGCTCTACGCCAACCTGTCCGACAAGGACGGCGGCGCCGTCATCGCCCAGCTGGCGCAGATGAACGTACCCTACCGCATGGCCGAGGGCGGCCAGGCGATCCTGGTGCCGGGCGGACAGGTGCACGACCTGCGTCTGAAGATGGCGACGGCCGGCCTGCCGAAGGGCGCCGTGTCCGGCTTCGAGCTGATGGACGCCGCCCGCTTCGGGCAGACCCAGTTCCAGGAGCGCCTCACCTTCCAGCGCGGCCTCGAGGGCGAGCTGACGCGATCGATCGGCTCGCTCGCCGCGGTGCGCTCGGCACGCGTGCACCTCGCGCTGCCGAACCAGAACGGGTTCTTCCGCGAGCAGCAGAAGCCGAGCGCCTCGGTGCTGCTCGCGCTGCACCCGGGTCGCACGCTCGACCGCGACCAGCTGGCCGGCATCGTCCACCTCGTGTCCTCGAGCGTGCCCGAGCTGAGCCCGAAGGCGGTCAGCGTGCTCGACCAGAGCGGCGCCCTGCTGACCGGCGGCGCCGAGGGCAGCAAGGCGGCCGGCCTCGACGCGCAGCAGCTGCAGTACGTGAACCAGGTCGAGTCCGGCTACACCAAGCGCATCCTCGAGCTGCTGCAGCCCGTCGTCGGCGCCGACAACCTGCGCGCCACCGTCACCGCCGACATCGACTTCTCGCTCACCGAAGCGACGTCGGAGGAGTTCAAGCCGAACCAGGGTCCGGACGCGAGCGTCTCGATCCGCAGCCAGCAGACCAGCGAACACGGCGCCGGCGGCAACCCCACGCTCGCCAGCGGCGTTCCCGGCGCGGCCTCGAACCAGCCCCCGATCGCGGCGACGGCGCCGCTCACCGGCGCCTCGCAGCCGCTCCTCGGCGCCCCCGGCGCCCCCGCCGGCAGCGGCCCCAGCGGCCGGCGCGAGGCGGTCACGAACTACGAGGTCGACAAGACGGTCCGCGTCACCCGCAACGCGAGCGGCAACGTCAAGCGGCTCAACGCGGCCGTCGTTGTCAACCACCGCAGCGTCGTCGACGCCAAGGGCAAGTCGACCCAGGTGCCGCTCAGCGCCGACGAGATCGAGAAGATCACCGCCCTCGTCCGCGAGACGATCGGCTTCAGCAAGGAGCGCGGCGACTCGGTCAAGGTGATCAACGCGCCGTTCAAGGTCGAGCCGGTGACCCAGGTCGAGGTTCCGCTCTGGAAGAACCCGGAGCTGATCGACCTGCTGCGCGTCCTGGCCGCGCCGCTGGGGCTCGGTCTGGTCGCCCTGCTCGTCTTCTTCGGCCTGGTGCGGCCGGTGGTCAAGACCGCCTTCGCGCCGCGCCTGCCGCCGCCGGCGCGGGCCGGCACCCGCCTCGACGCCGTTGTCGACGACGAGCAGACGCTGTCCGGCATGCCGGCCCTCGCCGGCCCGGCCTACGTGCAGCAGCTCGAAGGCGCGAAGACGCTGGCCAAGGACAACCCGGCGGCCGTCGCCGGCATCGTCCGCGGCTGGGTCAACGGCGACGCCGCCCAGGCGACGCGCTAGCCCCGCCCGACGGAACAACGGAAAGCAATCGCATGGCCATGGACGAAGCCGGGCTGGAGGATTCCGCGATCCTCCTCATGTCGCTCGGCGAGGAAGAGGCGGCGCAGGTCTTCCGGCACCTTTCGCCGCGCGAGGTGCAGAGCCTCGGCGAGACGATCGCGCGCATGAACTCGGTGCCGAAGGAGCGCCTCGACAGCGTCCTGCAAAAATTCTCGACCATCGTCTCCGGGCGCAGCGCCCTCGTCGCCGACACCGGCAAGTACGTGCGCAACGTGCTGAGGAAGGCGCTCGACGAGGACAAGGCCAACCTCCTCATCGACCGCATCCTGCAGAACAGCGACGTGACCGGGATCGAGGGCCTGAAGTGGATGGACGCGGCCTCGATCGGCGAGATGCTGCGCCACGAGCACCCGCAGATCGTCGCCGCCGTGCTCGTCCACCTCGACTGCGACCAGGCGTCGTCCGTCCTCAGGACCTTCGCCGAACGTCAGCGCAACGAGGTCCTGGTGCGCATTGCCACGCTCGACGGCATCCAGCCCTCGGCGCTGAAGGACCTCAACGAGGTGATGAGCAAGCTGATCGCCGGCGGCGAGCAGTCGCGCATGGCGCCGATGGGCGGCGTCAAGGCGGCGGCGCAGATGCTCAACCTGCTCGGCACCTCGATCGAGACCTCCGCCCTCGACTACATCCGCGAGGCCGACAACGACCTGGCCCAGCGCGTCCTCGACAACCTGTTCACCTTCGACGACCTCGACCGCATCGACGACCGCGGCATCCAGGCGCTGCTGAAGGAAGTGCAATCGGAGTCGCTCGTCATCGCGCTGAAGGGCGCCAAGCCCACGCTGCGCGAGAAGATCCTGAAGAACATGTCGACGCGCGCTGCCGAGACGCTGGCCGAGGAGCTCGACGCGCGCGGCCCGGTCCGCGTCGCCGAGGTCGAGGCCGAGCAGAAGGAGCTGCTGAAGATCGTGCGCCGGCTGGCCGAGGAAGGCCAGCTCGTGATCGGCGGCGGAAGCGGCGATGACTTCCTCTAAGCCGCGGCCGGTGCCGCCGGCCGACGGCCCGAAGCGCGACGTCTACGCCCGCTTCATCCCGCGCGAGGAGCTCAGCTCGTTCGCGGCCTGGGACCTCGGCGACGTCTCCTCCAGCGAGCCGGGCCCGAGCGCGCCCGGTGCGCGCCGCAGCGATGCGGACGCCGCGCCCGCCCATGCGGCGGCCCAGCTCGGCCGCGAGCTGCGCGCGGCCCGGCAGTCGGGCTACCAGGACGGCTACCGCGACGGCCTCGTCGCCCTCGAGGGTTTCAAGCAGAGCTTCGCGGCGCAAACCACCGCGCAGGTCGGCGCCCTCCTCGGCTCGATCGGGCGCCAGCTCGACGCCCTGCAGCAGGACATGGCCAGCGCCCTCGCCGCCGCGGCGACCTCGCTCGCGCGCCAGATCGTGCGCAGCGAGCTCGTCACCGAGCCCGGCAGCGTCGCCCGCGTCGCCGAGCAGGCGATCGAGGCGCTTCTGCTGAGTGCCCGCCACATCGTGCTCCGCGTCCACCCCGACGACCTGGCGCTGGTCGCGGCAGGCGCCGCCGAGCGGATCGCCGCTCGCGGCATCCGCGTCGTCGGCGACGCGCAGATCAGCCGCGGCGGCTGCCTGATCGAATCCGACATCGGCCTCGTCGACGCGACCATCGAGGAGCGCTGGCGCCGCGGAGCGGCCGGAGTCGGCAGCGCCGAGCCGTGGCAGGCCCCGCTCGCCGACGCGTCCGACGAACCTTCCCGCGCGTGAGCCCCGTGTCTCCCAACCCCGGCACCGTCGACGCCGCGCCGCACACCGAGCAGGCCGCCGTCGACGCCTGGCGCCGCTACCTGGCCGACCTGCGCTCCTTCGCCGCCGACCCGCTGCCGTTCGAGACGCAGGGCCGGCTCGTTCGCGTCACCGGGCTGGTGCTCGAGGCCGCCGGCATCCGCGTGCCGGTCGGCTCGGTCTGCGAGATCCGCCAGGACGGGCGCGGCGACGGCGCGCCGCCGGTGCTCGCCGAGGTCGTCGGCTTCTCCGGCGACCGCGCCTACCTCATGCCGACCGGCGACATCCAGGGCCTGTCGAGCGGGGCGCTGGTCGCACCACGCCGCACGCCCGTCGTGCCGATGAAGCTCTGGGCGCCCCGCCATCGCTGGCGCCGCACGATCGACCGCACGCTGCACCTGCCGGTCGGCGACGGCCTGCTCGGCCGAGTCGTCGACTCGCAGGGCCAGCCTATGGACAGGAAGGGCCCGCTGCGGCAAGTCCACGACGAGCCGGTGGCGCGCCGGCCGATCAACGCCATGGACCGCGACCCGGTGCGCACGCCGCTCGACACCGGCGTGCGCGCGATCAACGCCATGCTCACCGTCGGCCGCGGCCAGCGCATCGGCCTGTTCGCCGGCACCGGCGTCGGCAAGAGCGTGCTGCTCGGCATGATGGCGCGCTACACCGCCGCCGACGTGATCGTCGTCGGCCTGATCGGCGAGCGCGGCCGCGAAGTCAAGGAATTCATCGAGGACATCCTCGGCGAGGAAGGCATCCGCCGCGCCGTGGTCGTCGCCGCCCCGGCCGACGCGCCGCCGCTGGTGCGCATGCAGGGGGCCAACTACGCGACCGTGATCGCCGAGCACTTCCGCGACCGCGGCAAGAACGTCCTGCTGCTGATGGATTCGCTGACCCGCTACGCGATGGCGCAGCGCGAGATCGCGCTGGCGATCGGCGAGCCGCCGGCGACCAAGGGCTACCCGCCGAGCTGCTTCGCCAAGCTGCCGCAGCTCGTCGAGCGCAGCGGCAACGGGGTGGCGGGCGGCGGCTCGATCACCGCCTTCTACACCGTGCTCAGCGAGGGCGACGACCCGCAGGACCCGATCGCCGATGCGGCCCGCGGCATCCTCGACGGCCACATCGTCCTTTCACGCGAGCTGGCCGAGGCCGGCCACTACCCGGCCATCGACATCGAGCGCTCGGTCTCGCGCGTGATGACCAGCGTCGCCTCGGGCGAGCACCTGGAGGCGGCGCGCCGCTTTCGCCAGCTGCACGCGCGGCACCAGAAGGCGCGCGACCTGATCCAGCTCGGCGCCTACGCGCCGGGGCATGACGCCGAGCTCGACCTCGCCGTCCGCCTGCACGAGCCGATGGACCGGCTCCTGCAGCAGAACATGAACGAGCCGGCCCGCCTCGACGATAGCCTGGCCCTGCTGCAGGGCGTGCTCGCGGGCACGTCCTGACCCGCCCTTCCCCGAACGAACAACGACTGCGAAAGCGCTGCCATGAACGACGACCTCCAGCCCCTTCGCTTCCTGCTCGCCCAGGCCGAGCGCCAGCGCGACGAGGCACTCGCGGCGCAGATGAACGCCGAGGCGGCCGAGCGCGGTGCCGTCGACAAGGCCGAGCAGCTGCTCGTCTACCGGCGCGACTACGAGCAGCGCTGGAGCGCCGAGTTCTGCCGCGACGGCAAGATCGAGCTCGTCCGCTGCTACCAGGGCTTCATGGAACGGCTCTCGCAGGCCGTCGACCAGCAGGCGCGCATCGCCGCGCAGGCCGTCCTGCAGGCGGAGCGGGCGACCGCCGTCGTGCAGGGCCACGAGATGCGCACCGCCGCCCTGCGGAAGCTCATCGAGCGGCGCAGCGGCGAAAGCCTGCGCCTGGGCGAGCAGCGCGAGCAACGCCAGAGCGACGATCAGGCGGCCCGCGCCGCGTGGGCGCGCATGAACGCGGCCCCCCCGCCGGTGACGCGCCTGTGAGCCTGCGGGCATGAACACGGCCCCGATCCGCAGCACGGCGCCGCCTGCACCGCGAGCGCCGCTGGCGCCGGTCGCCCCGGTACAGGCGGCGCCGACGGCACCGGATCGCGTGCCGGCGCAGGGCGCGCCGGCCCAGCCCTTCGCCGACCTGCTGCGCCGACAGCGCGCCGAGGCACCGCCGCCGGCGCCGCAGCCGCGCACCGGCGGCGTGGGGAACGAAGGCAGCGCCGACAAGGCTGCCAACGACGGGCTCGTCGAGGCGAGCCCCGAGAAGTCGCTGTCTCCGGCCCGTGCCAAGGCCCGGCCCGCCGCGCCGGCCCGGAGCCCCGCCGCCATCGACCCGAGCCTGCGCGAAGGCGACGCCGTCGCCGAGACGAGGGCCGCGGAGGAGCGCGCGGCCGAGACGGGGAACGAGCGTGCGGCCCGGTCGCCCGAGCCGACGCAGCTTCGACCGCTGCCGATGCCGGCGGAGCCGATCGGGCGCCAGGCCAGCGGTGCCGCCGACCTGGCATCGGCCCGCGACGACGCCACGGCCGCCGCCGTCGACGATTCGGCAGCGAGCAGCGTGCGCCCGCTGTCGGCGAGCGGCCGGGGCGCCGCCGACGCGCGGCCGGCGCAGCGCGACGACCGAGGCCCCGCGTCCGCTGCGGACATCGCCGGCAGCGCCGGCGCAGCGCTCGCGCCGGCCGGGC
>NZ_JANODC010000297.1:0-5478 GCF_031412495.1 Rhizobacter sp.
ACGCCGAGCATGGGCATGAGCATGATCATGACGTCCTTGATGACGTAGGTCAGCCTCACCTTGGCGATGGCGCACGAGATCATCAGGCACAGGCCGTACGGCGGCGTCACCAGGCCGAAGGCGAGCGAGATGATGCCGACCATCGCGAAGTGCACCGGGTCCATGCCGACGGCCCGGGCCAGCGGCTCGAGGATGGTGCCGACGATGATGATCGCCGGGATCGCGTCGAGGAAGCAGCCGACGACCAGGAAGCAGAAGGCGATGAAGAAGCCCGTCGCGGTGATGCCCATGCCCCAGCCGCCGACGCCGGCGAGCAGCGCCTTCGGGATCTGGTAGTAGGCGAGCAGCCAGCCGAACGCGCTGGCCGTGCCGACGCAGAAGAGGGCCACGGCGGCAAGGCGGCCGGTGTCGATGAGGGCCGCGTAGAGGGAGCGTCCGTTCAGCTCGCGGTAGACGAAGATCGACAGCGCCGCCGCGTAGAGGACGGCGATGGCCGCCGACTCGGTCGCCGTGAACCAGCCGAAGATCTTGCCGCCGATGATGATCACCGGGGTCATCAGCGCCGGGACCGCCACGAACAGGGCGGCGAACACCTCGCGCAGCGTCGAGCGCGCGTACTTCGGATAGTTGCGCAGCTTGGCGTACACGTGCACGGTGGCCATCTGCACCGCGCCGAGCAGCAGCCCCGGCAGGATGCCGGCCAGGAAGAGGGCGCCGATCGAGACCGACAGTGTCCCACCCCAGACGATCATCAGGATCGAGGGCGGAATGATCACCGCCAGCACCGCCGAGACGGCGGTGATCGCGACCGAGAAGGAGAGGTCGTAGCCTTCCTTGACCTGGGCCTCGATGAAGATCTTGCCTTGGCTCGCCGCATCCGCGGTGGACGAGCCGGAGATGCCGGCGAAGAAGATCGAGAGAACGACGTTCACCTGCGCCAGCCCCCCGGGCAGGTGGCCGACCAGGTTGCGGGACAGGCGCACCAGCCGGTCGGTGATGCCGCCCACGTTCATCAGGTTCGCCGTCAACAGGAAGAACGGCACCGCCATCAGGATGAACGAGTTGTACGACTTGAACGTTTCGTTGAAGAGGATCATGGGCGAGAGCCGCGGCTCGAACCACATGACGGGCAGGCAGGCCAGGCCGAGCGCGAAGGCGATCGGCACCCGGACTGCCATCAGCCCGAAGAAGACTCCGAAGAGGATCAGAGCGGCGATGGCCGGTGACAGCGCACCGCCGCCGCTCATGCGGCGCTCCCCTGGCCACCGGACAGGACGCGCACGTTGTCGATGAACCGCTCGCCGAGGAAGACCACCCAGGTGAAGCCGGCCATCGGCCAGGCGACGAAGATCCAGCCCATCGGCAGCTCGGCAAGCTCGGAGGTCTGGTCCCACCCGAACTGGACGAACTTGATGCCGTACCAGATGAAGACGAGGGCGAAGACGAGCACGAACAGCTGCGCGAGCATGCGCAGGGCCGCATCCGGGCGCGGTTTCAGCGGCGGCCAGAGGTCGACGTCGAAGTGCGCGCCGTCGCGGATGCCGACCATCGAGCCGATCATGATCATCCAGACGAAGAAGAAGCGGGCCATCTCCTCGGTCCAGATCCAGGCCGGGATCAGCGCCGTGTACCTGGAAAAGATCTGGATCGACACCGGGATCACGAGGATCGCCACGGTGGCCACGAGGAGGAGGTTGAGCAGCCGGTAGTAACCGTCGATCAGCTTGCGCATGGGGGCATCTCGTTCGCGCCGGGACGAAAAAAATCCGGCGGAGTGCGCCTCCGCCGGACGGTTCTGGTGCTTACATCCCGTTGATCTTGGCGTAGATCGCCTCGGCGCCGATCTCCTTGGCGTAGTCGGCCATCACCGGATCGACGGCCTTCTTCATGGCGGCGCGGTCGGCGAAGGGAATGCGCTTCAGGCGGCCGGCCTTCTCGAGGGCGTCGAGCTTGGCGGTGTCCTCGCTCGACTCGACCTGGCGGCCGTAGGCGCCGGCCTCCTTGCCCGCCTTCAGGATCGCCGCCTGCAGGTCGGCGGGCAGCTTCTTGTAGGTCTTGCCGGAGAAGGCGATCGGGCGGATCGTGATCGCATGCTCGGTCATGAGCAGGTTCGGCCCGACCTCGTAGAACTTCATCGACTCGACGCCGGCGGCCTCGTTCTCACCGGCGTTGATGACGCCGTTCTGGATCGCGTTGTAGACCTCGTTGTAGGCGATCACGGTCGGCGACATGCCCGTCGCGGCGAAGGTCTTGCTCCAGATCGGTGCGCCCTGGACGCGGACCTTGAGGCCCTTCAGCTCCGCCATGTTGCGGGCCGCCTTGTTGGCGAAGATGTTGCGCGTGCCGCCGCCGGCATAGCCGATCAGCATGACGTCGGCCTTGGCCGCGATCTCGTCGGCGACCGGCTTCAGGATGTCGGCATCGAGCACCTTGTTCCAGTGCGCCAGGTCACGGAACAGGAACGGCGCATCGATGAACGGGGCCGCCTTCGAGAAGGTCGACATGTGCGCCGGCGAGACGATCGCGTAGTCGACCGAGACGCCCTGGTTCATGTAGGCGAAGTAGTCCTTCTCGAGGCCGAGCTCGCTGTTCTTGTGCAGCACGAAGTTGATCGGCTTGCCGTAGTACTTCTTGACCAGTTCCTCGAACTTGGCGAGCGATTTCGTGAAGGCGTGGTCGTCGTTGAACTGGGACGCGCCGTGCAGCGTGAGCGGCGCCTGGGCCAGGGCCGCGCCGGAAAACGCGACGGCACTGACCGCCAGTGCCTGCAGCCAGGATCGAATCGATTTGCGCATGACCACCTCCGAAGACCGAAGCCGAGGCGTCGGATTCTGTCGGACCCCCTGTGTGGGGAGCAGCGTGGATACCCGGGGGCGGGGCTTCGCCGCGCCTGTCAGAGCGCGTACGACGCGCGGCCAGGCATGCCCACCGTCAGGCGCCGGTCGATGCCTTCGACGATGACCGCGTTCATCCCGAAGGTGATGCTGCCGTCGAGGCGCGGGTCGGCGCGGTACTGCGCGAGCACGTCGCCGACCGCGTGACCGGCGGTCCCCGTCGCCGGATCGACATCGGGGATGCCGCAGCGGCTGCACGGCTTGACCAGCTTCATGCGCAGCGGACCGTCTTCGGTGTCGAACGCAATCTCGTCGACGTGGTCCTCGGCGTGGGCGTCGAGCCCGTCGAGGACGATGTTCGGCCGGAAGCGGGCCATCGTCACCGGCTCGGCGCCGGCCGCAGCCAGGCGGCGGTTCACTTCCGCCAGCGACGCCGCGGAGGCGACGAGGAACGGAAACGCATCCTGGAACGCGCACTCGGCCTCGATGGCGCCGGTCCAGCGCCGGTCCGAGAGCCGGCGCACGTCGGGGTCGTGGCGCGCCAGGCGGAGCGGGCGTCCGAGGAAATCGCTGAACCACTGCGCGCACAGGTCGCCCATGTCGAAGGCGGCGAGGCGGTCGTTCCACACCTGGACCTGCGCGGCCGCCTCGACCCGTTCCGGCGACACATGCAAGGCGAGCATCCCGGGCGCGCGCAGGATCATGTCGCCTCCCTTGAAGCTCGTCTGCACCAGCGCCAGGCGCGGCAGCTCTCGCTGCGAGACGAAGACGCCGGCTGCATCGACCACCATCCAGGCGCGGTCGAGGTCGAAGCCGGTCTCGACGACGTCGGCCACGCGCGGCGACGTGCCGGCGCACGACTTGACAGGATAGACGTGCAGCGACTGCACGGTGACGTCGACGTAGCTCATCGGCTTCTGGCCTCGTTCATCGGGCCGCGATTGTCTCCGACGCCCTGCCTAAAATGCGCCGATGCCTTCCTTCGACGTGCAGGTCAACGGCGCCGGCATCGTCGGCAGGAGCCTGGCCTTGTCGCTGGCGCGGCTCGGCCTGTCGGTGGCGCTGCGCTCGCCGCCGGCCCCCGCCGCGCCCCGCGCCGACGTCCGCGCCTTCGCGCTCAACGATGCCTCGGTCACCCTGCTGCGCAGCCTCAAGGTCTGGGACGCGCTGCCGGCCGACAGCGTCACCCCGGTGCACGACATGCGCGTGCGCGGCGACGTCGCCCCCGCCGCGATCGAGTTCTCCGCCTGGGAGCAGCGGGTCGCCGCGCTCGCCTACATCACCGACGCCGGCGCGCTCGAGCAGGAGCTCGACACCGCGCTGCGCTTCGCCGCCCACGTGACGCGCGTCGAGGCCGACGTGCCCGCCGCGCTCCTGGCCCACTGCGAGGGGCGGGCCGCGGCCCGGCTCGCCGGGGTCGATGTCGGGCACGAGACCCACGACTACGGGCAGACCGCGATCGCCGCGCGCCTGGTCGCCAGCCGGCCGCATCGCCATCTCGCCCGGCAATGGTTCCGCCCTCCTGCCGTCCTCGCCCTGCTGCCGTTCGACCGGCCCGAAGCGCGCCGCTCGTACGCACTCGTCTGGTCGCTGCCTTCGGACCGCGCCGACGCGCTGCTCGCCGCCGAACCGGCCGAGTTCGAGCGCGAGCTCGCCGCCGCGAGCGAGGGCGAATCCGGGGAGCTGACGCTGGCGTCCGAGCGCTCCGCCTGGCCGCTGCTGCGCTCGCGCGCCACGCTGCCTTGCGGGCCGGGCTGGGTGCTGGTCGGCGATGCGGCACACGTGGTCCACCCGCTTGCCGGCCAGGGCCTGAACCTCGGCCTGGCCGACGTCGCGGCGCTGGCGGCTGTGATCGCGGCGCGCGAGCCGTGGCGCGGCCTGGGCGACGAACGGTTGCTCCGGCGCTACGTGCGGCAGCGCGCGGCGCCGACCGCCGCCATGCTGCGCATTACCGACGGATTGCAGGGATTGTTCGCCGAGCCCGACTCGCCCCTGCGCGAACTCCGCAACAATGGAATGACTCTCGTCGACCGCATCTCGCCGCTGAAGCGCTGGCTCGCGGCCCGGGCGCTCGATTCCTGAAAGCACGTCATGACGACCTTCCCCCGCGCCATCACCGCTTGTGTGGCCTTTTCGCTGGCCGCCTGCCTGGCCCCCGCCGCCTTCGCCGACGAAGCGACGATCCGCAAGAACATCGCCGAGCGCTTGCCCGACTTCCCGAAGATCGACGAGGTCGCGAAGACCGCGATCCCCGGCGTCTACGAGCTCCGCATCGGCACCGACATCCTCTACACCGACGAGCAGGGCAACCATCTCATCGAGGGCCAGCTCATCGACACCAAGACGCGCGTCAACCTGACCGACGCGCGCGTCGCCAAGCTGACGGCGATCGACTTCAAGAACATTCCCTTGAAGGATGCGCTGGTCTGGAAGCAGGGCACCGGCGCGCGCAAGATGGTCGTCTTCTCCGACCCGAACTGCGGCTTCTGCAAGAAGTTCGAGCGCGATTTGCTGGCGGTGAAGGACGTCACCGTCTATACCTTCCTCTACCCGATCCTGGGCGCCGACTCGACCGAGAAGTCGAAGGCGATCTGGTGCGCGAAGGACAGCACCAAGGCCTACCGGGACTGGATGCTGAAGGGCA
>NZ_JANODC010000298.1:0-16977 GCF_031412495.1 Rhizobacter sp.
GTTGGCGAACACCGTGTCCTCGCAGCTGCGCAGGTGAAAGACCTTCTGCAGCAGCTGGATCGAGTCCTTGACCGCCCAGGCGCTCGGGAAGGGCCCGAAGTAGCGATGCTTCTGGTCGGGCGCGCCGCGGTAGTAGGCGACGCGCGGGAACCGGTGCGATTCGATCTTTAGGTAGGGATAGCTCTTGTCGTCTATGAAGCGGATGTTGAAGCGCGGCGCCAGCGTCTTGATGAGATTGTTCTCGAGGAGCAGCGCCTCGGCCTCCGACCGAACCACGGTCGTCTCCATCCGGGCGATGCGCGCCACCATGTGGCCGGTGCGGACCGCACCCTCGCTGCCCGCGTGCCGCTTGTTGAAGTAGCTGGCGACGCGCTTCTTCAGGTCGCGCGCCTTGCCCACGTAGAGCAGGTTGCCGGCGGCGTCGAAGTAGCGGTAGACCCCGGGCAGGTTCGGCAAGGCCGCCACCTCCGCCAGCAGGCGCTCGCGCGCCGCCACGGCAGCCTCCGCGTGGCCCGGTTCGCCGGGGGACACCGCCGTCTCTTCGCTCACGCCGACGATTGTGCCGCGCTGCCCCGCGCCGCCCTCGCCCCGCTTCGATAATCGCGGCGATGCGATGGGACCTCTACTGCCGCGTCGTCGACAACTTCGGCGACGCCGGCGTGGCGTGGCGTCTGGCGACCGACCTGGCTCGACGGGGCGAGCGCGTCCGCCTGGCCATCGACGACGCCCGTGCCCTGGCGTGGATGGCGCCGGACGGCACGCCGGGGGTGGCCGTCGTCGCGTGGAACGCACCGCCCACGGCAGGGCCGGACGCCATCGTCGAGCTGTTCGGCGCCGGCCTGCCCGACGCCGTGAAGGAAGCAGCGGCGAGCGCCCGTCCCCGGCCGGTGATCGTCAACCTCGAGCACCTCAGCGCCGAGCGCTACGTGGAGCGCTCGCACGGCCTGCCTTCACCCGTCGTCCTGCCTTCCGGAAGTGCGCTGACGACGTGGTTCTGGTACCCGGGTTTCACAACGCGCACCGGTGGCCTGCTCCGAGAGAGCGGCCTGCTGGCCCGGAGGGCATCGTTCGACCGTGCGGCCTGGCTGCAAGCGCAAGGCATCCCGATTCGCCCGGGCGAGCGACTGGCCAGCCTCTTCTGCTACGCGAACGACGCCGTCGGCGAGCTGCTGCAGGCGCTCTCGCGGCAGCCGACCCTGCTGCTGCTGACCCCGGGGCCGGCGGCCGACCAAGCCGCGGCCCGACTCGGCAGCCGCCTCACCGAGGGCAGGCTGCGGGCCTTGCGACTGCCGCCCTTGAGCCAGGTCGACTTCGACCACCTCCTCTGGTCCTGCGCGATCAACTTCATCCGCGGCGAAGACTCGCTGGTGCGTGCGCTCTGGGCCGGCGCTCCATTCGTCTGGCAGCTCTATCCGCAGGCCGACCGCGCGCAGGATGCGAAGCTGGAAGCGTTCCTGGACCTGTTTCTGGCCGGCGCCGGCCCGGAACTCGGGGCGGCGCTGCGACGACTGTTCCGAGCCTGGAACGGCGGCAGTGAAGCCGGGCCGATCGAGCTGCCGGAAGGATCCGCCGCCGCGGCGTGGGAGCGAGGCTGCCGAGGCTGGCGCGACCGCCTCGCGTCGCGGCAAGATCTCACCACCGGACTGGTGGAATTAGTGGCCTCGAAACGTTAGAATCGAGGGCTTTGCGCCGCTCCTGCACTGGCCCGTCCGGGAGCCGGAGGCGCATTCTTTCTCACGACTGGAATTGGGACCCGACGTCATGAAAATCGCCCAGGAAATCCGCGCCGGCAACGTCATCATGCATGGCAAGGACCCGATGGTCGTCCTGCGCACCGAATACAGCCGCGGTGGCCGCAACTCGGCCACCGTCCGCATGAAGCTGAAGAGCCTGCTCAGCAACTCGGGCACCGAAGTGGTCTTCAAGGCCGATGACAAGATGGACCAGATCATCCTCGACAAGAAGGAGTGCACCTACTCCTACTTCGCCGACCCGATGTACGCCTTCATGGACGCCGAGTACAACCAGTTCGAGGTCGAATCCGAGAACATGGGCGACGCCATCCAGTACCTCGAGGACGGCATGCCGGTCGAGGTGGTGTTCTACGACGGCAAGGCCATTTCCGTGGAACTGCCGACCTCGCTGGTCCGCGAGATCACCGACACCGAGCCGGCCGTCAAGGGCGACACCTCGGGCAAGGTCCTGAAGACCGCCAAGCTCGCCACCGGCCTCGAGATCTCGGTGCCGCTCTTCGTGCAGACGGGCGACAAGGTCGAGATCGACACCCGCACGCACGAGTACCGCAAGAGGGTGTAGCTGGGCTCCTCGCTGGTCTGTAGCGGGCCCGTGTTGCGGGCCCTTTTCTTTTGGGCATCATGGGGTCGATGGGCTTCGACTTCTCGCTCGTCACGGCGCCGTTCCGGATGCAGCCCGGCCTGCGCCGCGTCGCTCCCGGCACCTTGCAGCTGACCCCCGCGCGGGGGAACGGGCGACACCTGCGCGAGAAGATGGCCGTGCTCGCCCGGTTCGCGCCCCAGGCGCTCGTCGCGACGCCGGGCTTCGACGCGGTGCCCGCGTTCTGCGCCATCGCCGAGGAGGCCGGTCGCGACGCCTCGCCGGCGTTTCGGGTCGCGGGATCGCCCGCCTCGCCCGCCTTCATCGCGCCGCGGCTAGGCTGGTCGATCGAAGCCAGCACGCCGCGCGGCGACGGCGACCCGGCGATCGGCGCGCTGCTCCGCAGCCTCGCGCCCGAAGTGCGCCCCGCCGCCCTGCTGTCGCTCGCGTTCGAGGAAGACTTCGCCGTCATCGAGGCCAAAGGCACGACGCTGCCCTGGCTCTCGGTCTGCCTGCCCTCGCGCTGGGCGCCCGAGACGAAGGTCGGCCTCCCCTTCGCCGAGGTGCACGGACCGGTCGCCGACAACGCCATGCTGCTCGCCGCATCCGCGTCCCTAACCCGGCTGGTCACCGGTGCCGAGCGCTGGGACCGGTTCGTCTGGACGATCTCCGCGGAGCCGCGCCTGGACCAGCACCCCGACCGCGGCGACCTGCCTTGGCCGCCTGCCGATCGCGGCAGCCCCATCGCCGCGCAGGCGCACGCGCTCGCTGCCGCCGCATCGCTGCGCAGCGAACGCCAGACCTTCATCCCGATCCCCGGAGCTGGCCAGGCGGTCTTCACGATCCATGTCGACAGCGTGCCGCTGACGCAGGCCGTGCGCACCCGGGGCGACGCCACCCGGCTGCACGCGGCGATCGCCAGCATGTCCGCGAGCGTCCTCGCCTACCGCGGCCTCGACGCGGCGCAGGAGCGCCTGCTGCACTGGCTTGGCCAGGTCGGCGACGTGACGCCGCGGGCGTGAACACCGCGCCGATCCGGCCCGCGCGCATCGCCGTCGACGCCGATGGCACGCCGCGATCGCTCGACTTCGGCGACGTCTACCACCCGCGCGAAGGCGCGCTGGCGCAGGCCCGCCACGTCTTCCTCGCCGGCAACGGCCTGCCGGCACGCTGGCGCGGCCGCGAGCGCTTCGTCGTCCTCGAGACCGGGTTCGGCCTCGGCAACAACTTCCTGGCCGCATGGGCGGCGTGGCGCGCCAGCGTCGACGCCTGCGCGAAGCTGGTGTTCATCGCCATCGAAGCGCAGCCGCCGACGCGCGAGACGCTGGCCGGCATGGCCCGAGACATCGAGCTCGCCCCGCTCGCTGCCGAGCTCGCGCGGCAGTGGCCGCCGCTGACCTGGAACCTGCATCGGCGGGTCTTCGAGCAGGGTGCGGTCGAATTGCTGCTGGCCTTCGGCGATGTCGCAGCCTGGCTGCCGCAGCTCGACGCCGAGGTCGACGCCTTCTTCCTCGATGGCTTCGCCCCTGCCCTCAACCCGTCGATGTGGGACCAGCGCCTCTTCAGGGCCCTGGCGAGGATGGCACGCCCGGATGCGACGGCCGCTACCTGGACCGCCGCGCGAACCGTCCGCGACGGCCTCCGCGGCGCCGGCTTCGAGGTCCGGCTCGCGCCCGGCAGCGGCCACAAGCGCGACATCGTGCTGGCTCGATTCGCGCCCCGGTTCTCTGCCCGGCAGACGCCGCGGCGCCTGGCTGCCCGCCCGCTCGCAGGCGGGTCGGCGGCCGAGCCCATCGTGATCGTCGGTGCCGGCCTCGCCGGCTGCGCCCTGGCCGCGGCGCTCGCCGGACACGGCCGCCACTCGCTGTTGCTGGAGCGACGCGCAGCGGTCGCCACCGAGGGGTCGGGCAACGCCGCCGGGCTCCTGCACGGCGTGGTGCATGCCGCGGACAGCCGGCACGCCCGTTTCTACCGTGCTGCAGCGCTGGCGGCGCAGTGCGCCGTGCAGCAGGCCATCGAGACGCAGGGCGTGCCGGGTTGCCTGGCCGGGCTGCTCCGCGTCGACAGTCGTCCGGAAGGCCGGGCCGGCCTGCAGGCGGTCGTCCGCCGCCTCGGCTTGCCGGAGGACTACGTGCGCGCGGTCGATGCGGCCGAGGCGGGCGCGCTCGCCGGCGTGCCGCTGGCAAGCGCCGCCTGGTACTTCCCGCAAGGCGGCTGGGTCGACCCGCGCCGGCTGGCGCAGTCGTTCTTGAAGCGCGCCGGTGCCCGCGCCGAGTTCAGGCCAGGCGCGGAGGTCGCGTCGCTGCATCGCGAGGGCGCCGCCTGGGCGCTGCGCGATGGGGACGGCGCCACCCTGGCCGAGTCGTCGGCCATCGTGCTCGCCAACGCCGGAGGAGCGGCCCGCCTTCTGGGGCGGCCGGCCTGGCCGATCAGGATCGGCCGAGGTCAGCTCACGTCGTGGCCGATCGGCCCGGGCCAGCAGGGCGCCACGCTGCGCATTCCGGTCGCCGGGGCCGGCTATGTGCTGCCCGCGATCGATGGCACTCTCTGGTTCGGCGCGAGCTCGCAGCCGGGGGACGAGGATCCTTCGCTGCGCGACGCGGATCAGCTGGAGAACCTGGCGCGGCTGGCGAGCCTGCTCGGCGGGTGGCCGCCGGTCGACCGCTGCCGGCTGGGCGGCCGGACCGGGTTTCGCTGGGCCAGCGACGATCGTTTGCCGGTGATCGGCCCGGTTCCCGCCCTGCCCACGAAAAGCGCCGGTCGCCGCGACCAGCCGCGGTTCGCGCCACGCGAGCCCGGCCTGTTCGTTTTCACCGGCCTCGGCTCACGCGGCATCGCCGCATCGGTGCTGGGTGCGCAGATCCTCGCTTCGGCGATCACCGGCGCGCCTTCGCCGGTGGAGGCGGACCTGCTCGATGCCGTCGATCCGGCTCGCTTCCAGGTACGGGAATTTCGGCGCGGCGCGCCGATGCCCACCGATGCGGAAGCGGATCAGCCTCCGGTCGGGCCCATGGCCGGGTCGGCGGGCGCCTGACTGGCCTGCTCGCCCTGGGGCGCGGAGTCGGTGCCGGGCACCCCCACCTTGCGGTCGGCCCGCTCGCGCTCCTTTTCTTCCTTCTTCTTCTTCTTGGCCAGCTCGCGCTGGCGCTTCTCGAACGAATAGTTTGGCTTTGCCACGGACCGTCCTTTCTGGGTACTGCACGGAACGTGCACGGTGCCCGAGGTTACGCGGTTTTTCGCGGCCCCCCGGGGGCGCTCAGAAAGTCAGACTGCGGACACCCGCGGGCGTACCGAGAAGGCAGACGCCGGCCCGGTTGCGGGCGAAGATGCCCACGCAGACAACGCCGGGCCACTGGTTGATCTCGCGCTCGAGCTCGGCGGGGTCGGCGATGACGAGCCCGTGCACGTCGAGGATCGCGCCGCCGTTGTCGGTGACCACGCCAGCGCGCGGATGCGCCGATCCGCCCAGCGCGGCGAAGCGGCGGGCGATCTGCGCCGCCGCCATCGGGATCACTTCCACCGGCAGCGGAAAGCACCCCAGCCGCTCGACCAGCTTGGACTCGTCGGCGATGCAGACGAAACGGTCGCTGAGGTCGGCGACGATCTTCTCGCGGGTGAGCGCCGCGCCACCCCCCTTGATCATGCAGCCGCTGCCGTCGATCTCGTCGGCGCCGTCCACGTAGACGGGCAGGGACACGACTTCGGCAGCCTCGAACATGCGGATGCCGTGCCGGGCCAGGCGCGCGGTGCTCGCCGAGCTGCTCGACACCGCGCCGGCGATCGCGATCCGGCTCTCCGCGAGCGCGTCGATGAAGCAGTTCACCGTCGAGCCGGAGCCGACGCCGATGACGGCGCCTGCCGGCACGTGCGCGAGCGCGGCCCGGCCGACGAGCGCCTTCAGCTCGTCCTGCGTCATGGCGGCGCCGCGGCGGTGCGCGCGGTGCCTGCTTCGCCGACCATGCGCTCGGCCACCACCCACTGGTCGAACTGCTCGCCGGTCAGCCAGCCCGAGCGCACCGCGGCGTCGCGCAGGGTGCTGCCGCTGCGATGCGCCTCCTTGGCGATCTTCGCTGCCTTGTCGTAGCCGATGTGCGGGTTCAGCGCTGTCACCAGCATCAGCGAGCGGCGGACCAGCTCGTCGATGCGCGCGCGATCGGGCTCGATGCCGCGGGCGCAGTGCTCGTCGAAGCTGCGCGCCCCGTCGGCGAGCAGGCGCGCGCTCTGCAGGAAGTTGTGGATCAGCACCGGCTTGAAGACGTTGAGCTCGAAGTTGCCGGACGCACCCGCGATGTTGATGGCGACGTCGTTGCCGAAGACCTGCGCCGCCAGCATCGTCACCGCCTCGCACTGGGTCGGGTTGACCTTGCCCGGCATGATCGAGCTGCCAGGCTCGTTCTCCGGGATGCGGATCTCGCCCAGACCGGAGCGCGGCCCGGAGGCCAGCCAGCGAACATCGTTGGCGATCTTCGTCAACGATGCCGCCAGCGTCTTCAGGGCACCGTGCGCATGGACGATCGCGTCGTGCGCCGCCAGGGCCTCGAACTTGTTCGGCGCCGACACGAACGGCAGCCCGGTGCGCTCGGCCAGCTCGGCCGCGACGCGCTCGCCGAAGCCTGCCGGTGCGTTCAGCCCGGTGCCGACCGCCGTGCCGCCGAGCGCCAGTTCGCACAGGTGCGGCAGGCTCGCCTGCACGTGGGCCAGGCCGTGCTCCAGCTGGGCGACCCAGCCCGAGATCTCCTGGCCGAGCGTCAGCGGCGTCGCGTCCTGCAGGTGGGTGCGGCCGATCTTGACGATGTCGGCGAACTCGCGCGCCTTGGCGGCGAAGGTGTCGCGGAGTGCGGCCACGGCCGGAATCAGGCGGGCCTGCACGGCCTCGACCGCGGCCACGCTCATCGCCGTGGGGAACACGTCGTTCGACGACTGGCTCCGGTTCACCTCGTCGTTCGGGTGCACCAGGCGGGAGTTGCCGACCGAACCGCCCAGGCGCTGCGAGGCGCGGTTGGCAAGCATCTCGTTTATGTTCATGTTGCTCTGGGTGCCCGAGCCCGTCTGCCAGACCGAGAGCGGGAACTCGCCGTCGTGCCGGCCTTCCAGCACCTCGTCGGCGGCGGCGACGATGGCCTCGGCCTTGGCCCGGTCGAGCAGCCCCAGCTCGCCGTTGACGACCGCCGCACTGCGCTTGACCAGCGCCAGGGCCCGCAGCAGCTCGGGCGGCATCTTTTCCGTCGAGATGTCGAAGTGGTGCAGCGAGCGCTGCGTCTGCGCGCCCCAGAGGCGGTCGGCGGGGACGCCGATCTCGCCGAACGTGTCATTTTCGATGCGATGGTCGGGCATGGCGGAACCTCGCGGCGAGTATGCAACGGCGATGCCAGAATCGCCGCCGCATGCCGATCAATCCTTATCCGCTCGCCCGACCCTTCCTGTTCGGGCTGGACCCGGAACACGCGCATGAACTGACCCTCGGCGCCCTGGCCGCCGTGCAGCGGACCCCGCTCGCCTGCGCCATCGCGCAGGAGCGCATCGCCGACCCCGTCACCCTCGCCGGACTCGATTTCCCGAACCGGGTCGGCCTGGCCGCCGGGCTGGACAAGAACGGGCGCTGCGTCGATGCCTTCGGTGCGATGGGATTCGGCAGCGTCGAGGTCGGCACCGTGACGCCGCGGGCCCAGCCCGGCAACCCCAAGCCGCGCATGTTCCGCCTGCCCGAGGCCACGGCCCTCATCAACCGGCTCGGCTTCAACAACGACGGGCTGGCCGCCTTCGTCGCCAACGTGCGACAGGCGCGCTTCCGACGCAGCGGCGGCATCCTCGGCCTCAACATCGGCAAGAACGCCTCGACGCCCATCGAGCGCGCCGCGGACGACTACCTGGCGTGCCTCGCCGGCGTCTACCCGCATGCCGACTACGTGACGGTCAACATCTCCAGCCCGAACACGCAGGGCCTGCGCGACCTCCAGGGGGACGCCCCGCTCGACGCCCTGCTGGCGAGCCTGCGATCGAGGTGCCGCGAACTGGCCGACGAGCACCGGCGCGTCGTGCCGATGTTCGTGAAAATCGCGCCCGACCTCGACACGGGGCAGGTCGAAGCCATCGCCGACGCATTGCGCCGCAATCGCGTCGACGGCGTGATCGCCACCAACACCACGCTCGGGCGGGACGCCGTCGCCGGCCATCCGCTCGCCGCGGAGGCCGGTGGACTCTCCGGCGCACCGCTGGCGACGGCGTCCAACCGCGTCATCGCGGCCCTGCGCGCTGCGCTCGGCCCGGCGTTTCCGATCATCGGCGTCGGCGGCGTCATCGACGCCGCGAGCGCACGCGCCAAGCGCGCGGCCGGCGCCGACCTCGTCCAGCTCTACACCGGTTTCATCTACGCCGGCCCGGTCCTGGTGACCCAGGTGGCCCGGGCACTCGCCGCCTCATGAACTCGTCCAACCTCAATCTCCTCGGCCGCTTGGTCCTTCCGGCGTTGATCGGTCTGCTCGCCGGCTGCAGCTCGCTGCCGGTCGTGTCCCCGGACATGGCCCAGGCCGGACCGAACAGCGTCCGCCTCCAGGCCGCCAACGGCCGCATCCTGAGCCTGCAGCGAAGCCGGGAGATCATTGCCCGGCTCGCCGGCGGCGGGACGCAGACCGACGTCCTGACCCGTCACCTGGCCATCGAGGAGGCGGTAGCCGACGGACCCCTGACGGTGGGCAACCGGGCCGTGCTCCTCGAGGACGGTCCCGCCACCTACGCGGCGATGTTCGCCGCCATCGAGTCCGCGCGGGATCACGTCAACATGGAGACCTACATCCTCGAGGAGGACGAGATCGGGCGGAAGTTCGCCGACGTCCTGCTGCGCAAGCAAGCCCAGGGCGTGCAGGTGAACCTCATCCACGACAGCGTCGGGACCTTGGGAACCTCGAAAGGGTTCTTCAAGCGCCTGACCGACGGCGGAATCCAGGTGGTCGAGTTCAATCCGGTCAACCCGCTGACCGCCAGGGCGGGCTGGGACCTCAACCAGCGCGATCACCGCAAGCTGCTGGTCGTCGACGGCAGCACGGCGATCATGGGCGGCATCAACATCAGCAGCGTCTATTCGGGCGGCTCGCTGGGCCGAAGCGGCTCGGTCGGTGGCAAGAAGGGCCTGCCCTGGCGCGACACCGACCTGCTGCTGGAGGGGCCGGTCGTCGCGACGCTGCAAAGGCTGTTCTTCGAGACCTGGGAGAAGCAGAAGGGCCCTGTCGTCGCTGCTCGCGCGTACTACCCTGCCCTGCCAGCCCGCGGCAAGGAGGTGGTCCGCGCCATCGGCAGCACGCCCGACGAGCCCTTCAGCCAGATCTACGTCACGCTCGTCTCGGCGATCAACAGCGCCGAGTCGGAAATCCTGATCACCAATGCCTATTTCGTCCCCGATCCGCAACTGATGGAATCGCTGATGAACGCAGCCCGCCGCGGCGTCGACGTGCGGATGGTCCTGCCCAGCACGAGCGACTCGGCCCTGGTCTTCCACGCCGGGCGCTCCAAGTACGAGCCGCTGCTGCGCGCCGGTGTGAGGATCTACGAGCGCAAGGACGCCCTCCTGCACGCCAAGACGGCGTCGATCGACGGCGTGTGGTCGACGGTGGGGTCGACCAACCTGGACTGGCGCAGCTTCCTACACAACCAGGAGTTGACGGCCGTCGTTCTGGGCGCCGACTTCGGCGCGAAGATGCGGGCAGCCTTCGCGCGTGACCTGGCCGCATCGGAACCGATCACGCTAGAGTCTTGGCTGCGCAGGCCCGTCGGCAACCGACTCAAGGAATTGTTCGGCAGACTCTGGGAATACTGGTTGTGAACTGCATATCCGGCGGTCGGGTCTGGCGCGGCACCTTTGTCGGGCTGGCCCTTGCGTGGGGGCTGGCGGGAACGGCCCTCGGCCAGGACGCCCAGGCATTGCGTGCACGTCACGCATCGCTGCAAGAGAAGCTGGCCAACAATCAGTTCGGCAGGCCCCTGGCGCTCGAATCGACACAGACGGCGGGCGATCTCAAGGGCGACGTCTATGCGGTGGTCCACCACCCGTTCGCGACGGTCCAGCAGGCCCTGCACTCAGCCGACAACTGGTGCGACATCCTCATCCTCCATCTCAACGTCAAGCGCTGCAAGATCGGCGACGACGGCGGCAAGGTCCTGACCCTGACCGTCGGACGCAAGTTCGACCAGCCGCTCGAGGACGCCTACGAGCTGGAGTTCGCCTATCGCGTTCCTGCATCGAAAGCCGACTACCTGCAGGTGCAGCTGACGGCCCCGGAGGGCCCGCTCAGCACCAAGAACTACCGGATCCAGGTCGAGGCGACACCGATCGACCCGCGGCACACCGTCATCCACATGTCGTACGCGTACGGCTACGGCCTGGCCGCACGCATGGCGATGCAGACCTACCTGGCAACGCTCGGCCGGCAGAAGGTCGGGTTCACGATCGTCAGCCAAAAGCCCGACGGCAAGCCGGTGTTCATCGGCGGCGTGCTCGGCCTGCTCGAGCGCAACACGATGCGCTACTACCTCGCCATCGACGCCTTCCTGGTCGCCTACGCCATGCCGCCGAGCGAGCAGGTGGAGCGGCGGATCCGGGAATGGCACGGCAGCACCGAGCGCTATGCGCCTCAGTTGCACGAGATGGAGCAGGCGGCCTACCTCGAGATGAAGCGCAAGGAAATCCGCCGCCAGAAGCAGAGCTGAGCCGGCGGCGCCGGCTCAGAACCGGAGGGCGACTCCGGTCTTCGACTGCAGTTCCTCGCGCGAGACGCCGTCGGCGAGCGTCAGCACATGCAACCCGTCGGGCGTGACGTCCAGGACGGCGAGGTCGGTCACGATCCGGTTGACGACGCCCACGCCGGTGAGCGGCAGGGTGCAGGCGGGCAGGATCTTCATGTCGATCGTGCCGTCCTTCTTCTTGGCGACGTGCTCCATCAGGACGATCACCCGCTCGACGCCGGCGACGAGGTCCATCGCGCCGCCCATGCCCTTCACCATCTTGCCGGGGATCATCCAGTTGGCGAGGTCGCCCTTCTGGCTCACCTGCATGGCGCCGAGGATCGACAGGTTGATCTTGCCGCCGCGGATCATGGCGAAGGACTCGTGCGAGCCGAAGATCGACGACCCGGGCATCGTGGTGACGGTCTGCTTGCCGGCGTTGATGAGATCGGCATCGACCTCGTCCACGGTCGGGAACGGGCCGATCCCGAGCATGCCGTTCTCGCTCTGCAGCCAGACCTCGATGCCGGCGGGCACGTGGTTGGCCACGAGCGTCGGCAGGCCGATCCCGAGATTGACGTAGAAGCCGTCCTGCAGCTCGAGCGCGGCGCGCGCGGCCATCTGGTCGTGTGTCCAGGCCATGATCAGGCTCCCTGCTTGTCAGAGGCCCTGGCGATGGCCTCCACGGTCTCGCGCGCCGCCTGCGCTGCGGCGCCGCTCACGGGCGCTTCCACGGGCGCCGAGGCGCGCAGCGTCCTCTTCTCGATGCGTTTCTCGGGCGATGCGTTGAGCACGATCCGGTGCACGTAGATGCCCGGCAGGTGCACCGCGTCCGGGTCGATCGTGCCGGTCTCGACGATCTCCTCGACCTCCACGATGGTGATCTTGCCGGCCATCGCCACGGCCGGGTTGAAGTTGCGTGCCGTGCGGCGGAACACGAGGTTGCCGCTCTTGTCGGCCTTCTGCGCCTTGACCAGGGCGACGTCGGGAACGAGGGCACGCTCCATCACGTAGACGTGGCCCTCGAACTCGCGCGTCTCCTTTCCTTCGGCGACCAGCGTACCCACGCCGGTGCGGGTGAAGAAAGCCGGAATGCCGGCGCCGCCGGCCCTGAGCTTTTCGGCCAGCGTGCCCTGCGGCGTGAACTCCAGCTCGAGCTCACCGGCGAGGTACTGGCGCTCAAACTCCTTGTTCTCCCCCACGTAGCTCGAGATCATCCGCTTGATCTGACGGGACTCGAGCAGCAGGCCGAGTCCGAAGCCGTCGACACCGGCGTTGTTCGAGATCACGGTCAGGTCCTTGACGCGGGAGTCGCGAAGGGCGGCGATCAGCGCCTCGGGGATGCCGCACAGGCCGAAGCCGCCGACGGCCATCAGCTGACCGTCCCGCACCACGCCTGCGATCGCCGCCGCGGCGCTCGGGAATACCTTGTTCATGCACGGCCTCCAGACCATCTTGATTCGAGCCGGCGATTATCCGTGCCCGCCTGCCTAGAATCGCGGCCGAGGAGAAACGCAGATGGACGCAGCGGCTTTGCAGGCCACCCTCGACGGCCTGGCCGCCGATTACGTGAAGCGGCTCGCCATGCGCGTCGAGGCGGTCGAGCCCGGCAAGGTGACCCTCTCGCTGCCGGTGGCACCGGGGCTGGTGCACGCCGGCGGCGTGCTGTGCGGCCAGGCCATCATGTCGGCCGCCGACACCGCCATGCTGCTGGCGATGATCGCCCAGCTGGGCTCGTTCAGGCCGATGACCACGGTGCAGCTGCAGACCAGCTTCGTCCGGCCCGTGCCGAAGGACACCGCGCACGTGAGCATCGTCGCCCGGGTGCTGCGGCCCGGAAAGAGCCTGTCCTACGGGGACGTGACGTTCACCACGCCCGACGGCAAGCTCGCGGCGCACGCGACGACCACGTACTCGCTGATCTGACCCCGGTCCCCGCCGAGGCTCAGGCAGCCCGGGCGGCGCTGGCTCTGAAAGGCGACTCGAAGTCGCTGAACGACTCCGACGCCTCGTTGGCGGCGCTCGCCGATTTGGCCACGCTCGCCTGCTGCCCCGCAGCGGGCCCTTCGCCCAGCCACCTCGCGACCAGCGCGCCGAGGCGACCGAGCTCGATCGGCTTGCTCAGGTAGTCGTCCATGCCTCCGGCGAGGCAATGCTCGCGATCGCCGGTGAGGGCGTTGGCAGTCAGGGCGATCACCGGCGTGCGCGGCCGGCCCGACAGCGCCTCGTACTCGCGGATCAGCCGCGTCGCCGCGAAGCCGTCCATGACGGGCATCTCGCAATCCATCAGCACGGCGTCGAACGATCGGGTGCGGAACAGCTCGACGGCCTCGGTCCCGTCCGACGCGTGCACCGACATCACGCCCATGCTCTCGAGCGAGGCCGCCGAGATGAAGGCGTTGACGGCGTTGTCCTCGACCAGGAGGACGGTCTTGCCTGCCGCCGCAGCGAGACCGGCGACGGGCACCGCGGCTGCCGGCCGCGCCGGCAGCACGCGCTTCTCGCACTTGGGCAGGAGCAGGCTGACCGTGAAGACGCTGCCGCGACCGACCTTGCTCCGGACCCGGACGTGGCCGCCCATGGCGTGGGCGAGCTGTCGCGAAATCGCGAGGCCCAGACCGGTGCCGCCGTAGGTTCGCGACATGCCCGACTCCACCTGGAAGAAGGGGTCGAAGAGCAAGGGGATCTTTTCCGGCGCGATGCCGATGCCGGTGTCGGCGATCCGGATCCTGACCTTGATGCCGCCGGGCACCTTCACCCCGCGCAGGCGAAGGGTCACGCCGCCCACGTTCGTGAACTTGATGGCATTGCTGACCAGGTTCATGATGATCCGGCGCAGCTTCTCCTCGTCGCCCGCGACCATGGCCATGTTCGAGGGGTACGAGGCGAGATCGAAATTGAGAGCGATGCCCTTGGCGGTGGCGTTGGCCTGGAAGGTCTGGACGGCGACGCGGCACACCCGAGGCAGGTCGAGCGGCGCGACGTTGAGGGCGCTTCCCTTCGCGTCGAGCTTGGCGTAGTCGAGGATCTCGTTGAGCGTCTGCAACAGCCCGTCGGCCGCCTGGCGGGCGACGTCGATCAGCGTGCGGCGGCGCTCCTCAGAGTCGGTCCGGTCGAGCAGGGCGAGCGAACCGATGATCCCGTTCATCGGCGTCCGGATCTCGTGGCTCATGTTGGCGAGGAAGGCGGATTTCGCGCGGCTCGCCTCCTCGGCCTTGTCGCGGGCTCGCTTCAACTGAATGATGCTTCGCTGGCGTTTTGCTCTAAGGAAAAGCTTGCGTTCCCGAATACTGATGAGCCGGTATAGAGCGTAGCACGTGAAGTTAATCCCGGCGAGATGAACAATCAGCCGCTGCATCACTGCGGCGTCGGCCCCCTGACTATTCGCAAACCAGACTGCGAGTGCCGTGTTGAACAGGGCGAGCAGGACGGTGGTCGCGGGCGAGAGTCTGGTGAAGCCGAATATGATGCAGGTGATGAAGACTGCTGCGGAGAAAATCGCCCAGTATCGCGAGTACGGTGACTCGTCGAGCCGGTTGAAGCTACCGATGATTGATACGAAGACGATGCCGACGACCAGCAGGGAACTGCAGATCCACTCGTAATGCTTGGCGACGAGATGCCGTCGCCAATGGATCAGGGCGGCACCGGAAATTAAGGCGAGGGCCAGTGCGAGGCGGATTGGTTGAGGCTGAGCGAACGACGAGTCCCTTCCTGCCAGGGCATAGATCAGGAAAAAGCCAAGAAATGCCATTCCCCCCAGCGCCGTGCCGATTTCGAGCGAACGAACACCTGCGGAACGAAAAACCTGCCGGAATTCGTGTTCTAGTTCACGGTCGCGGAACGGCCTGGCTCCGAACCGGCGGAAACTCAGCGGGAGACGTTTGAGCTGCATGAATCCACTTGCCGGAATCGATCCGGCGCCTGCGAGCTATATCGGCAACTTCCGGCTAAATTGAACCTGTTGAACGCCATCTCCTCTCCTGTCAGCCGCCCTTACTCGATCGAGCCCCATCGATCGGAACATCTCCCTTTCACCGTCCGAGTCGTCGCCACGGCTCAAGATCTGGCCAAAGCGGTCGAAATCAGGGCGTCGGCTTATGCGCGTCATATGCCGAGCTTGGGGCAATCCTTGATGTCCCCTGAGGCCGAGGATCTGAAGTCTGATGTCCTGGTTTTACTCGCTGAACGAAAGTTCGATGCCCGCCCGGTTGGTTCGCTTCGGCTGCAATCCAACGCCCTGCGGCCACTGCGGCTCGAGGGAGAGGCGCCGTCACTCGCAGCGCTCTCCCATCGACGATTGGTCGAGAGCACCCGGCTTGGCGTGGACACGGGTCCGGCCGGCAAGCTGGTCACCGCAGCTCTTATCAAGGCCGCCTACCAGATCTGTCACGCGACCGGTGTCGAGTACAGCGTCACCGGCGGCAGGCGCTCCATGGCGCACGTCTTCAGGTCGTTGCAGTACGACGAGCTTGAAGGTGGACCCTTTCCGATCTCCTTCGGGAACAACATTCCGCACTGGATCTTCGTCATGCCGATCGCCGAAGTCGAGGGCCGGCTTCGCTCAGCAGGACACTGGTACCACGACTTTTTTGCGCGGACGGAGCACTCGGACATCGTTATCGATTGGACGTACGTCCTTTCAGTCTTCCGATGCTCGTAGGAGCCGACTCCATGCGTCAGCACAGGACCATCGGCCATGATCGCCGGCGGCGACATCGTGCGGTGGCAATCCACGACCGACCCATCGCTTTGCGGTGTCGAGGTCGCAGGGCAGGCCCTCAAAGACCCCCAGGAGAAGGGGGCGCTGCACGTTTCCAGGCCCACGTTCGTACTTGCTGCACTGGGCGCCTCGCGACCCTCTGACGTGGCTTTGGCTGTTTCCCGTGCATCAGCCGCATACGGAAATGCACGACCGTGCATGGCACTGGAAGCTGGAGCGCTCCTCGCCATCGACATCGGGTTGCTGCGGCAGAGAAACATCAGCGTAGTTCTCGACCAGGTGGACGAACAGACACCGCTCAGCGCGGTCAGCGCCGAATCGGTGGAGGCGATTCGCTTCGCGCCCGGGTTCGTCGCACGTGCGATGACAGACGGCCGCCTAGCCTGCGTCCTGGATGCCATGCTGGGTTTGGCGCGAGACCTGGGGATCGCCACACTGGGTTCAGGTGCAGGCGATGCAATGCGCGAGATGCAGCGCTTCGACTTCGACTACGTGTCGCGACGGGCGGCTTGATAACCGTTCGCCTGATACGCAGGTGCCTGACTGCTTCACCCGAGCACCCTTCTGATCGCCTCCGGCAGCGGCACGCTCTTCTCGTCCCGGTAGTTGATCCAGACCACGGTCGCGCCGCCGTTGGCGTAGACCACCCCCGGCTCGTCCGTCCGCTCGAGGGTGACGTAGGTGTCGAAACTGCTCCGCCCGGGGTTGGCGGTGTAGTGCCGGGCGAGGACGTCACCGGGGTACTTGAGCGGACGGATGAAGTTGATGAACGCGTTGACGATCACCGCGCCCTCCCCGCCCGCGTCGGGCGCGCCCACGACGGAATGCATCCAGTCGATCCGGATCGTCTCGAAGTAGCGGAAATAGATCGTGTTGTTGACGTGGCCCATCGCGTCCATGTCGCCCCAGCGGATGGGGATCACGATCTCCAGGTTGAGCTTCTTCTCGGCGGGCAGGTCGAATCGCATGGAGGGTCTCGCGGTGCGGCTGGTCAGGACGCGATGCCCAGCTCGCCGCAGAGGCGGGCCACGATCGCGCCGAGCCGGGCGACTTCTGCTTCCGTGGCGGCCAGGCGCGCCTTGAGCGCGGCAAGCTCCGTGTCGGGCAGGTAAACCTCGCCATCGGGCACCGACGGCATGGCGCTGGTGATGGGCCCGCCGAGGAGATGCGCCCACCTCGCCTCGCGCGAGCCTGGGGCGCGCGGC
>NZ_JANODC010000299.1:0-2235 GCF_031412495.1 Rhizobacter sp.
ACGCGGCCGTGGTACGCGAACCCGGCGCGATCGAACGCGACCTTCTCGACGCCGGCCGCCTTCGCCTTCTCGGCGATGCGCTTGCCGACGACCGACGCCGCGGCGACGTTGCCGCCCTTGCCGGTCGCCTTGCCGTCGCCGGCGAGGTCCTTGCGGACGTCCGGCTCGACCGAGGAGGCGCTCGCCAGCACGCGCGAGCCGTCGTCGGAGATGACGCTGGCGTAGATGTGCAGGTTGGTGCGGTAGACGGTCAGGCGCGCGACGCGTTGCACGGCGATGCGCGCGCGCGTCTGGCGCGAGCGGCGAACCCGTTGGTCTTTCTTGGTCAGCATGTCGTCGGCTCCTTACTTCTTCTTCGTTTCCTTGATCGTGACCTTCTCGTTCGCGTAGCGGATGCCCTTGCCCTTGTAGGGCTCCGGCGGGCGCAACGCGCGAACTTCGGCCGCGACCTGGCCCACGGCCTGGGCATCGGCGCCCTTGATCACGATCTCCGTCTGCGTCGGGCACTCGACCTTGACGCCGGCGGGCATTTCCTTGGAGACCGGGTGCGAATACCCGATCTGCAGGTTCAGCTTCGAACCCTGGGCCGTGGCCCGGTAGCCGACGCCGACCAGCGCCAGACGCTTCTCGAAGCCCTTGGTGACGCCGCCGACCATGTTGGCGACCAGCGCCCGCATCGTCCCCGACATCGCGTCGGCCGCGACCGACTCGTCGGCCGGCGCGAACAGCAGCTTGCCGTCTTCGCTCTTGACCGTGACAAGCCCGTGCACCGGCCGCGCCAGCGTGCCGAGCGATCCCTTGACGCTGATCTGCTCGGCGGTCAACGTGACGTCGACGCCCTTCGGCACTTCCAGCGGCATCTTTCCTACGCGAGACATGGCTCCCTCTCCTTACGACACGTAGCAGAGGACTTCGCCGCCGATGCCGGCCTGGCGAGCCTTGCGGTCGGTCATCACGCCCTTCGGCGTGGTGACGATGGCGACGCCGAGCCCGTTCATCACGGTCGGGATGTCGTGCCGGCCCTTGTAGATGCGCAGGCCCGGGCGGCTCACGCGCTCGATCTTCTCGATGACGGGCCGGCCGGCGTAGTACTTCAGGGCGATCTCGAGCTCGGGCTTGCTGCCCTCGCCGCGCACCGCGAAATCGTCGATGTAGCCCTCGTCCTTCAGGACCTTGGCGATCGCGACCTTCAGCTTCGACGACGGCAGCGTCACGGTCGGCTTCTCGACCATCTGCGCGTTGCGGATGCGGGTCAGCATATCGGCGATCGGATCACTCATGCTCATGGATCAAACTCCTCTTCGGCTCGCGTGCTGCGCGCCGACTACCAGCTGGCCTTGATGATCCCGGGGATATCGCCCTTGAAGGCCATTTCCCGGATCTTGTTGCGCCCCAGGCCGAACTTGCGGAACGTTCCGCGCGGACGACCGGTGATCCCGCAACGCTTGCGCTGACGCGTCGGATACGCGTTGCGGGGCAGCTGCTGCAGCTCGAGCCGGGCAGCGTAGCGGTCCTCGTCGGACTTGCTCGAATCGTTCGCGGCGGCCTTCAGCTCGGTGTGCTTCTTGGCGTACTTGGCGACCAGGCGGGCGCGCTTCAACTCGCGCTGGATCAGGGAAACTTTTGCCACTGTCGAAACCCCTTCAGGTCTTGAACGGGAACTTGAAGGCGGTGAGCAGTGCACGGCACTCCTCGTCCGTCTTCGCCGAGGTCGTGATCGAGATGTTCAAGCCGCGCAGCGCGTCGATCTTGTCGTACTCGAGCTCCGGAAAGATGATCTGTTCCTTGACGCCGACGTTGTAGTTGCCGCGGCCGTCGAACGCACGCGACGAGATGCCGCGGAAGTCGCGCACGCGCGGCAAGGCGATCGTCACGAAGCGGTCGAGGAATTCGTACATGCGCACGCCGCGCAGCGTGACCATGCAGCCGATCGGAACGCCGTCGCGGATCTTGAAGCCGGCGATCGCCTTCTTCGACTTGGTGACGACGGGCTTCTGGCCGGCAATCTTCGACAGGTCGGAGACGGCGTGATCCATCACCTTCTTGTCGGATACCGCTTCCGAGACGCCCATGTTCAGTGTGATCTTGGTGATCCGCGGGGCCTGCATCGACGACTTGTAGCCGAACTTGGCCACCAGGTCGGGGACGACCTTCTCGCGGTAGAACTCTTGCAAACGAGCCATGGTCAGCCTCTCAAACCTTGATCTCAGCGCCGCTCGAACGGAACACGCGGAC
>NZ_JANODC010000300.1:0-2202 GCF_031412495.1 Rhizobacter sp.
CACGGTACGCCGCCGCTTCGGAGACGCTCGGCGGCACCTGGGCCCGCGCGGGAAGAACGCACTGCATGACGGCGAGCCCGAGCGACGCCGCGGCGAGCCACCCGCGCAGCTGGAAGGGGCGGACCGACAGCACCGGCCTCATGCGCCGATCGCCTCGTCGACCCAGCGCCACGCGCCCGGCGCCAGGTCGTCGACCCGCACCGGCCCGAAGGCGCTGCGGTGCAGGGCCTCGACGCGGTTGCCGGCGGCCGCGACCATGCGCTTGACCTGGTGGTATTTGCCTTCGACGAGCGTGAGGCGCAGCGTCGAGGCCCCGATCGCCTCGCAGGCCTCGGCACGCACCGGCGCCGGATCGTCGTGCAGCACCACGCCTTCCTTCAGGCGCGCCAGCTGGCCCGCATCGACCGGGTGGACGCAGCGCACCTCGTAGACCTTGGGCACGTGGTGCTTGGGCGAGGTGAGGCGGTGGATCAGGCCGCCGTCGTCGGTGAAGAGGAGCACGCCGGTGGTGTCGGCGTCGAGGCGGCCGACCGCCTGCACGCCGCGCCGGCGCAGCGGCGCCGGCAGCAGGCTGTAGACGCTGGCGTGATGGCGCGTCTTCTGCGAGCACTCGTGGTCGGCCGGCTTGTTCATGACGAGGAGGGCGCGCTCGCGGTACGACCACGCTTCGCCGCGCACCGAAAAGGTCAGGCCATCGACCTCGAGGTCCTCGTGCGGATCGTCGCGGACCCGGCCCTCGATCGCGACCATGCCGGCGGCGATCAGGCCGGCGCACTCCCGTCGCGAGCCGAAGCCCTGGCTGAAGAGGAGCTGCGCCAGGGTCAAGACGTGAGCTCGAGGACGACGACGTGGTTGCCGGCGAGCGGCCAGGTGCGGCCGATGATGCGCTCGCCGTTGAACTCGCCCGCCACCGGCCGCGGCGTGGCGTCGGCGACCTTCAGGCGTGCCGTCGACACGCCGGCGACGCCGCTCGGGATCCCGGCCGGCGGGCTGGCGCCGTCGAGCACGATGCGGTCCCTCGGCACGCCGAAGTAGCCGCGCGGCCGGTTGAGGACGACCAGCGCCTGCGCGTCGCGGTCGGCGTCGGCGAGCCGCTCCGGGCGCAGGCTGACGATGGTGGACGAGCGCGGGAAGGGCGACCGGTAGACGTGCGTGGTCGCGTAGCCGGGCGCCGTGATGACGAACTCGTAGCTGGCCGCGCCGTCGGCGACGAACGGCCCCCAGCGGCCGTCGCTGCCGATCGTCTTCGCGTGCACCGCCGCGCCACTGCGCTCGCCGGTGGCCGACCGGGTCGCGAACACCTCGACCGCGGCACCGACCAGCGGCAGGTTGGTCGCGAAGTTGCCCTGACGGTTGTCGAGACCGAGGCCGCTGACCATGCCGTCGAGGACGACGCGCGCCTCGGGGACGACGGCGAGCGTGGCGGGGGCTCGGCCGGCGATGAAGCGGAAGGTGTGCTCGAAGGCCTGGGCGCTGAACGATGTCTCGCGGTGGTCGACGCCGGGCAGGACGATGTTCTCGGCGCCCTTCAGCGCCGGTCCGTCGAACGTCACGTTCGTCGGCGTGCCGCGGGCGCCGATCCAGACGCCGTCGGGCTGGGCGAACTTGTCGTTGTTGTCGGAGCGGATCGTCATCCAGGCGATGCCCGGCTGGACCTCGCGGCCGTCCGCGCCCGGCGGCGAGTTGAGCGCGGTGAGGAAAGGCCCGGCGCCGTTGAACTCGTTGCCGAGGCGCGAGCGCGGATCGGCGAAGACGCCATGGTTCGGCACGCCGCCGAGAACCACGTGCGAGACGACCGCGGCGCCGCCGCCGTTGGCGATGAAGTTGCGGATCGCATAGCCGCCGCGCGAGTTGCCGACGAGCGCGACGCGGCTCGCGCCGGTGGCGGCGAGCACCTTCTTAACCTCGGCCGCGAGGGCCGCCATGTGCTCCGCGGTCGAGCTGCGGCCCGGCTGTTCCCGGGCATCGTCGTCGCGGGCCAGCGGATAGGGGATCTCCATCGCGTGCAGCCGCTCGCGTGGCCAGCCGTTCGACTCGAAGCGCCACAGCGTCGTGATCCAGAGTCCGGCGGTGTCGCCGTTGCCGGGGACGAAGACGATCGGCGGCAGCGTGGCAGCGGCGGGGCCAGCGGCGCAGCCGACGAGCGGTGCGGCGCACGCTGCGGCAGCGGTGACGAGGACGTCGCGGCGGTTGGGCCGGTCG
>NZ_JANODC010000301.1:0-1766 GCF_031412495.1 Rhizobacter sp.
ACGCAGTTCCTCTTCATCAGCCACAACCGCATCGCCATGGAGATGGCCGAGCAGCTGATCGGCGTGACGATGCAGGAGCAGGGCGTCTCGCGCATCGTCACGGTCGACATGCCGGCCGCCATCCGGCTCGCAGAAGCGGCGTAGGCGACTGTTCGCGCGCCATGAGCACGCTGATGGTCGCCCTCGCATCCCTCGGCGGCGTCGTCCTGGCCGGCGTCGTCGCGCACGGAGCCTGGCAGGCGCGCAAGGCCGGGCCCAAGCGGGCCACGCCCGCAGCCCGCGAGGAGCCCACCGCGGACGGGCCGGCGCAGGCGGCCAAGCCCGGCCTCGAGATCGAGGCGCAGGACGGCGACGACGGCGAGAACGGCGACGGCAGCGAGCCCGGACTGCCGGGCGCGCGCCGCCTGCCGAAGCGTCTGCCGCTGCAGCTCGACGCCCTGATCGATGCCTTCGTGCCGATGTCGCTCGAGACGCCGCTGCCGGGAGAGACGCTGCTCGCGCACCTGCCGTCCAAGCGCCACGTCGGCAGCAAGCTCGTGCTCGTCGAGGGCCTCGACGTCGCCAGCGGGCAATGGGACGCGCCGGCGCCGGGGCAGCGCTACAGCGAGTTGCAGGCCGGCGTCCAGCTGGCGAGTCGGACCGGGGCGCTGAACGAGATCGAGTACTCGGAATTCGTGCAGCGGATGCAGGAGTTCGCCGAGGCGATCGGTGCCAGCCTCGACCCGCCCGACATGCTCGAGGTGATGGCGCAGGCGCGCGAGCTCGATGCCTTCGCCAGCCAGCACGACGCTCAGCTCGCCGTGCACCTGCAGGCGCGCGGTGCGGCCTGGAGCATCGGCTACATCCAGCAGCACGCGCGGCGGCACGGCTTCGTTCCCGGCGTCGTGCCCGGCCGCCTCGTCTACCCGTCGACCGAGGAAGGCGCGCCGCCGGTGCTGACGCTGACCTTCGACTCGCAGGCGGCGCTCGCCGACGAGCCGGACCGCGCCGCGGTTCGCGACGTCACCTTGACGTTCGACGTGCCGCAGACGGACCCGGCGGTCGAGCCCTTCAAGGCCTGGCAGGCGGCGGCCCAGGCGCTCGCCGTCGGCATGGACGCGGACATCGTCGACGACAACGGCCAGCCGCTCAGCAGCGACGGGTTCGCGGCCATCGGCAAGGAGCTCGCGACGCTCTACGAAGCGCTGCAGGGGCACGAGCTTGCCGCCGGCTCGGCGCCGGCGCGGCGTCTGTTCAGCTGACCGGACGCCATGGCAGCACGGCACGCGATCCTGGGCGTCGATCTCCCCGTCGTCCAGGCGCCGATGGCCGGCGTGCAGGACAGTGCCCTGGCCATCGCCGTCAGCAACGCCGGCGGTCTGGGCTCGCTGCCCTGCGCCATGCTCGAGCCGGAGGCGATCCGCCACGAAGTGGGCGCGATCCGGGCCGCGACGCACCGTCCCTTCAACGTCAACTTCTTCTGTCACGAGCCGCCCGTGGTCGATGCCGGGCGCGAGGCCGCATGGCGGGCGGCACTCGCGCCCTATTACGGCGAGTTCGGCATCGACGCCTCGAGCATCGCCACGGGTGCCGGGCGCCTGCCCTTCAGCGCCGCCGCCGCGGCGGTGCTGGAGGTCGTCCGGCCACCGGTCGTCAGCTTCCACTTCGGCTTGCCCGAGCCGGCGCTGCTCGCCCGGGTCCGTGCGCTCGGCGCGTGCATCCTGTCCAGCGCCACGACCGTCGAGGAGGCGCTGTGGCTGGAACGACAGGGCGTCGACGCGGTCATC
>NZ_JANODC010000302.1:0-2901 GCF_031412495.1 Rhizobacter sp.
GCTGTCCGTGGCGCTCATCTCCCGAGCTGCGCCCACGGATAGAGGCGCCGGTTCACCCACTTGAAAAGCATGTCGCTCGCCAGCCCGATCAGGCCGATGACGATGATGCCGAAGATGATCTGGTCGGTGGCGAGCAGGGCCTGGCTGTCGGTGATCATGTGGCCGATGCCGGCCGAGGCGCCGATCAGCTCGGCGACGATGACGTAGGTCCAGGCCCAGCCGAGCACCATCCGCAGCACCTCGGCGATCTCGGGCGCCGCGCCCGGCAGCAGCACGCGGCGGATCAGGCCGCGGTCGCCGACGCCGAGCGTGTAGGCGGCCTCGACCAGGTCGCGCCGCGTGTTGCCGACGATGACGGCGATCATCAGCACGAGCTGGAAGAACGAGCCGATGAAGATGAGGGCGAGCTTCTGCGCCTCGCCGATGCCGGCCCAGAGGATGAGCAGCGGGATGAAGGCGCTCGCCGGCAGATAGCGCGCGAAGCTGATGAAGGGCTCGAAGAAGGCCTCGATCGGCTTGTAGGCGCCCATCATCACGCCGAGCGGGAGCGCCAGCACCGCGGCGAGGGCGAAGCCGCCGAAGACGCGCCAGACCGTCCAGCCGATGTCGTAGCCGAAGCCCTGCGTGGCGAGCAGGTCCCAGCCGGAGCGGACCATCGACACCGGGTCGGCGAGGAAGGTCTTGGAGACGAAGCCGCCGAAGGTCGCGATCGACCAGACCGCGACGAAGAGGACGAAGAAGGCGATGCCGAGCACCACGCGGGTGCCGGGCGCGACGGGGACCAGGGGCCGCATCGGGGCGCCGGGCTCAGGCGGCCGGGCGGCAGGCCGCGCGCGTCTCGGCGAAGGCGCTGCGGCCGAGCCAGTCCCAGAGCGCGCGCACGTCGCGCGCCGCGCCGCGGATGCGCAGGGCGCGCTCGGCCACCGCGGCGTCGGCGTCGCGGTCGCCGGTCCAGACCTCGGTGAGCGCGAGCACCGTGGTTTCGAGGACCAGCGTCGCCTCGGCGCCCGGGTCGTCGCGGCAGAGGTCGGCACAGCCCTTGTCGACGACCAACCACCAGCGCCGCTCGCCCGGCCCGGCGTCGGTGAAGCGGAAGTGGATCGTCACCGCACGGTTCTTCGGGAACTTGTCGAGGTGGACGAAGCGGCGGATGTCCCACATCAGGAAACCGACATCGAGCTGGCCGCGCTTCAGCCGGCTGCCGATCCAGCGCGCCCCCCAATGCCCGATCGCCATCACGATCGGGCGCAGTTCCTCGCCGGCGCCGGTGAGGTGGTACTCGGCGACGCCGGTGCTGCCGGTGGCGCCCCGCTTGACGATGCCGACCTCCTCGAGCTTGCGCAGCCGCTGCGTCAGGAGGGTCGCCGACATGCGTGGCACGCCCCGCCGGATGTCGTTGAAGCGCGTGCTGCCGCACAGCAGCTCGCGCACGACGAGCGGCGTCCAGCGCTCGCCGAAGACCTCGGCGCCGCGCGCGACGGTGCAGAACTGGCCGTAGTCGATCATGGCAGCGAGCCTATGCCTTCGGCAGGGCCCGCGCCAGCCCGCGCGGCCCGGACGACGGTGCATTTTCTGGACCACCCGACCTCGTCCCGCGGCGCGACAGTGGTGGCCACCGCCGACTTCCGGCGGCCCGTTCCAGGAGACCCCCATGAGTGCAGTCCTCTTCACCGCCGGCGCCGCCGCGCCCGGCACCTTCGACCCCGATCGCTTCAAGACGACCACGCGCGCGCAGTGGCAGAGCGCCGCCGAGGCCTGGCATCGCTGGGGTCCGTTCATCGGCCAGTGGCTCGGCGAATCGACCGGGACGATGTTCGACATGACGCGCGTCGGCCCGGGCAGCCGCGTCCTCGACGTCGCCGCCGGCGCCGGTGAGCAGTCGCTCGCCGCGGCGCGCCGCGTCGGCCCCGGCGGCCACGTGCTGGCGACCGACATCGCGCCGGCGCTGCTCGAGTTCGCCGAGCGCGACGCGCGCGCCGCCGGCCTGGACAAGATCGTCGCCACGCGCGAGCTCGACGGCGAGGCGCTTGGCACGCTGCCGCCAGGCTCGTTCGACGCCGTCGTCAGCCGCGTCGGCCTGATCTACTTTCCCGACCAGCAGCGGGCGCTGGCCGGCATGAAGGCGGCCCTCAAGCCGGGGGGTCGCGTCGGCGCCGTCGTCTACTCGACGCCGGAGCGGAACGCCTTCTTCTCGACGCCGGTCAAGCTGATCCGCGAGCGGGCGCGCCTGCCCGCGCCGCTGCCCGGACAGCCGGGGCCGTTCTCCCTGGGCGGCGAAGGCGTCCTCGAAGCGACGCTCGCCAAGGCGGGCTTTCGCGACATCGAGGTGCGCCGCGTGCCTTCGCCGGTGCGGCTGGCGACCGCCGCCGAGTGCGTGCGCTTCGAGCGCGAGTCGTTCGGCGCCCTGCATCAGATGATGTCCGGGCTCACCGAAGACGAGCGCGAAGGCGTGTGGCGCGACATCGAGCAGGCGCTGGAGACCTTCGAGGGCGCCGACGGCTTCGTCGGCCCTTGCGAGATGCTGGTCGGCGCCGGCACCGCCTAGGGCCGGTGCTACTTCAGGAAGCGCGTGTCGGCCAGCTTGCTCATGTCCGGCATCGTCTTGATGATGCCGGCCTCGAGCAGCAGGTCGGCCGCCTCCTTGCTGAAGGCGGCGTGCTCGCCGGCGAAGAACTTCTGGTTCGCGGCGCGGTCCTGCCAGCGCAGGAACGCCTGGCTCTTCTCGAAGGCCTCGCCCGTCTGCTTGACGTCGGCGCCCATGATCTCGAAGCTCTTCTTCGGATCGGCCTTGATCATCTCGAGGGCGTCGAAGTAGCCGTCGGCCAGGGCCTTCGCCGCCTTCGGGTTCTCGGCCAGGAACTTCGGCGTGCAGCCGAAGGTGTCCATCACCATCGGGTAGTC
>NZ_JANODC010000303.1:0-7204 GCF_031412495.1 Rhizobacter sp.
CTCCTCCTCGACGAGCCGACCAACCACCTCGACCTGACGACGCGCGAGGCGCTCAGCATGGCCCTGAACGAGTTCGAAGGCACGGTCATGCTGGTCAGCCACGACCGGGCCCTGCTGCGCGAGGTCTGCGACGAGTTCTGGCTGGTCGCCGGCGGCGTGCTCGGGCCCTTCGACGGCGACCTCGACGACTACCAGCGCTGGCTGCTGGAGCAGTCGAAGGCCTCGGCGCGCAGCGCCCGCTTGGGCGGCGAGGCCCGCAGCGGCGCCAGTGCGGGGCCGCCGGCAGCGGCGAAGGCGGCGGCCGCGGCCCGGCTGCAGCGCGCCGACGCGGCCCGGCCGCTGAAGAAGGAGCTGAACCAGGTCGACAACCGGCTCGGCGTCCTCTTCGCCGAGCGCGACGCCCTGGAAGCGAGCTTCGAGGCCGATGCGGTCGATGCGGCAGCGCGGGCCGAGAACGGTCGCCGCCTCAAGGCGGTCGCGGCGCAGATCGAACAGCTCGAAGCCCGATGGCTGGAGCTCAGCACGCAACTCGACGAGATCGCAGAATCGGTGGACTGACCCTCCCGAAAGGACATTCATGAAGCTCGACAAGGTTCTCTACACCGCCCACGCGACCTCCACCGGCGGCCGCGACGGCACGGCGAAAAGCGACGACGGCATGCTCGACGTCAGGCTGACGGTCCCGAAAGGCCTCGGCGGCAGCGGTGCGCCGGGCACCAACCCTGAGCAGCTGTTCGCGGCCGGCTACTCGGCCTGCTTCCTCGGCGCGCTCAAGAACGTCGCCGGACGGCAGAAGGTCGCGCTGCCCGCGGAAACCTCGATCAGCGCCGACGTGGGCATCGGGCCGATCCCGCAGGGCTTCGGCATCCAGGTTGCGCTGCACGTGAACATCCCGGGCATGGACAAGGACGCGGCACAGAAGCTGGTCGATGCCGCGCACCAGGTCTGCCCGTACTCGAACGCCACGCGCGGCAACATCGAGGTGGCGCTGAGCGTCGCCTGATCGGCCGCGCCTACGCGGCTGCATGTCCGGCCAGCAGGCGCATGATCAGCTCGACGCGCGCCTTGGCCGGCGTCAGCGCCCCGGCCGACGGCAGCGCTGCATCGGTCTGCAGTTCCGGTTCGACGATCGCGCCCTCGGTGCAGCGCGTGCTGCGCAGCACGGCGACCCCGGCAGCGGCCGCCTGCCGCAGCGCCGCATCGAGCTCCCGGTGCACCATGCCGTTGCCGGTGGCGGCGACGACGATGCCGGCGCAGCCGGCGGCGACGAGGGCGGCCACCTGTCGCGCGTCGGCGCCGGCGCCGCTCGCGACGACGGCGACGAAGGGCCAGGCGGCGTCGGACTTCGGCAGGACACCCAGGCCGAGCGCCTCGCCTCGGGGCAGGGGGCGCAGCACGCGCAGCGTCCCTTCCTCGACCCGGCCGGCCGGCCCGGCGTCTCCCGAGGCAAAGGCGTCGAGCCGGACCGGGTGCACCTTTCGGACGTCGGCCGCGGCGTGGACGAGGCCCGCGAAGACGACGACGACGCCCGGCTCGCCCGCCTGGGTCGCCACGACCAGGGCGTCGGCAAGGTTGCGCGGGCCGTCTGCCTCACTCGATGTCGCCGGGCGCATGGCCCCGGTCATCACCACCGGCTTGGCCGGCGCCAGGAGCCGCTGCAGGAAGTAGGCTGTCTCCTCCATCGTGTCGGTCCCGTGCGTCACGACCACGGCCTGCACCTCGGGCCGGGCCACGTGGTGCGCGAGGCGCTCGGCGAGCCGATGCCAGGCCATGAAGTCCATGTCCTTGCTGTCGAGTTGCGTCACCTGCTCGCTCTCGAGCACGAAGCCTGCGGGCAGCGCCAGGCCATGCACGAGCGCGCCGACCGGCAGCGTCGCCGAGCGGTAGCGGAGGTGATCGGCCGCCGTGGCGGCGGTCCCGGCGATGGTGCCGCCGGTGCCGAGAACAACGAGGGTCCGGGTCGTGCTTTGCATTTGGCGTCAAACTGGATGAAAATACAGGCCTGGATATTTGTTCAGCCACCTACAGCGACACGAGAGGGAGCCACCCCATGCAGGAGAGCCCCAAGCTCACGGACCGTCAGCAGCAGATTCTCGACCTCGTGCAGAGCGCCATCGAGCGCACCGGCGCGCCGCCCACGCGCGCCGAGATCGCCAACGAGCTCGGCTTCAAGTCGGCCAACGCGGCCGAGGAGCATCTGCAGGCGCTGGCGCGCAAGGGCGTGATCGAGCTCATCGGCGGCACCTCGCGCGGCATCCGCCTGCGGACGGAGACGCTGCGGGCCCTCAACCTCGCCCGCGGCAAGCAGTACAGCCTGCCGCTGCCGAGCCTGGCCCAGCTGTCGCTGCCTCTCATCGGCCGCGTCGCGGCAGGCAGCCCGATCCTGGCCCAGGAGCACGTCGACCGCACCTTCCTCATGGAAGCGAGCATGTTCGCGCGCCGGCCCGACTTCCTGCTCAAGGTGCGCGGCATGAGCATGCGCGACGCCGGCATCATGGACGGCGACCTGCTCGCCGTGCAAAAGGCAAAGGAAGCGAAGAACGGCCAGATCGTCGTCGCCCGCCTCGGCGACGACGTCACCGTCAAGCGCTTCAAGCGCACGCGCACGGGCATCGAGCTGCTGCCCGAGAACCCGGATTTCGAGCCCATCGTCGTCACCGCCGCCGACGGCTTCGAGATCGAAGGCCTGGCCGTCGGCCTCATCCGCAACAACATGCTGATGTGACATGGTCATCAAGGCGCCGAAGGCGAAGAGCGCGGCAGAGTGCATGCGCCTCGAGCAGCTGCCGAACATCGGCCCCGCGCTCGCGTCCGACCTGCGCCTGATCGGCATCCGCACCCCGGCCGACCTGGGCGAGGAGGACGCCCTCGCCCTCTACCGCCGGCTCTGCCAGGCCAAGGGCCAGCGCCAGGATCCCTGCGTTCTCGACACCTTCATGGCGGCGACCGACTTCATGCGCGGCGCCGCGGCAGCGCCCTGGTGGACGTACACCGCGGAGCGCAAGGCCACGTTCGGCGCGGTCTGAGGCCTTCGCCCATCCTCCGCAGCAGGCCCGGCCGGGAACTGGCCCCCTGCAGCCTGCCAATTCACGCCATCGAAGCACGGGCCGGCCGGAACAATGGCAGGCCGGCACCCCTGCCAGCGATCCTCGCCCACCGATGTTCTCGCGCTCCATCAGCTTCCTGTCGGCCGCCTGGCGCCTTTCGACGCAAAGGGCGGTGGCACGCGTGGAGAGCCGGCCGCCCGCCGTGGCGCAGGCCGTCGGCACCGAGACGGGCTGGCGTGCCGCCTTCGGCCGCAGGGCCCGCCGCGAAGCCCTGGCCGCGGCCCGGCTCGAGGTCGCCGAGATCGTGTTCGACGTGCCCGCGGCCGAGGCCGGCGGCGTCCTCTACCGCGTCGGCCTCGCCCGCACGCTGCACGAGCTGTGGCACCTGCGCGAGGAGATCTTCAGCCTGATCTCGCGGCATCATGGCCAAGCCGAGGCAGCGACCCGGCTCGCCGCCCTCGACCATCACTTCCCCCAGCGGACCCACGCCGCCCGTCACGCCCGCGCCGAACGCGCCTGAGCGCGCCCGAGCGCGCCTGCACGGCGCCGCAGATCGGGCGCCTCAGCGCGGCGTCGCCACCGGCGGCATGGCACCCAGGAAGTCGCCCTTGCCGAGGTCGACGCCGTAGTGGCGCAGCAGCGCGTACGTCATCGTCACGTGGAAGTAGAAGTTGGGCAGGACGAAATGGCGCAGGTAGTCCTCGCCCTTCATCGTCATGGAGCCGTCGCGGCGCGGCACGGTGATGTCCTTGGCATCGCTGCCGTCGATCTGCGCCGCGGGCACGGAGCGCACGTAGGCGACGGTCCTGGCGATGCGCTCGCGCAGCTCGGCGATCGAGGTCTCGCCGTCGTCGAACTTCGGCGCCTCGCTGCCGGCCAGGCGGGCGACGCAGAACTTGGCCGCATCGCAGGCGATCTGGATCTGCTTGGAAAAGGGCAGCATGTCGGGCGCCAGCCGGGCGCCGAAGTACACCGACGGGTCGAACTTCCTGGCGGCGGCGTGCGCTTCGGCCTTGTCGAGCCACGTGCCGACGTTGCCCAGCATGCGGACGAAGACCGGCACGCTGGCTGAATACATGGTGAGCGGCATGAAGCCTCCGTGGGGTAGGCCGCGATGCTAGCCCCGCCTTCCCGCACGTGCACAATCGACAGAGCGGTGGCGACCCGAGCGGCCACGCGCTCCGTCTGCGTCCCCGTGAACATCATCATCCTCGACGACTACCAGGATGCCGTGCGCAAGCTCCGCTGCGCGACGGTCCTGGAGACGCTGAACGCGAAGGTCTTCACGAACACGGTCAAGGGCATCGGCCAGCTCTCGGTGCGACTGCGCGACGCCGAGGTCCTGGTCCTGATCCGCGAGCGCACCCACTTCCCGCGCCAGCTGCTCGAGAAACTCCCGAAGCTCAAGCTGATCTCGCAGACCGGCCGGGTCGGCTCGCACATCGACGTCGAGGCCTGCACCCGCCTCGGCATCGCCGTCGCCGAGGGTGGGGGGTCGCCGGTGGCGCCGGCGGAGCTGACCTGGGCCCTGATCATGGCGGCGATGCGGCGGCTGCCGCAGTACATCGGCAACCTCAAGCACGGCGCGTGGCAGCAGTCGGGCCTGAAGGCGGCGTCGATGCCGCCGAACTTCGGACTCGGCATGGTCCTCCGCGGCCGGACCCTCTGCATCTGGGGCTACGGCAAGATCGGCCAGCTGGTCGCCGGCTACGGCCGCGCCTTCGGCATGAACGTGCTGGTCTGGGGCAGCGAGGCTGCACGCGAACGTGCCCGCGCCGAAGGGCACGCCGCCGCCGACAGCCGCGAGGCTTTCTTCGAGACCTGCGACGTGCTGACCCTGCACCTTCGCCTGCACGACAGCACGCGCGGCATCGTCAAGCTCGAGTCGCTGTCGCGCATGAAGCCGACGGCGCTCATCGTCAACACCTCGCGCGCCGAGCTGATCGAGGAAGGCGCCCTCGTCTCGGCGCTCAACCGCGGCCGGCCGGGGCTCGCCGCCGTCGACGTGTTCGAGAGCGAGCCGACGCTGCAGGGCCACCCGCTGCTGCGCCTCGAGAACGCGATCTGCACGCCGCACATCGGCTACGTCGAGCAGGACAGCTACGAGCTGTACTTCAAGGCGGCGTTCGAGAACGTCGTCAACTACATCGCCGGCCAGCCGACGCACATCGTCAATCCGGAAGTGCTGCGGGCCGGGGCCTGATGCCTCCCGCATTCGCGGTGCGGCAGAAGCACGTCGAAGGCTCGCTGCTGTTCGGCAACTTCGTGATCGGCTGCGGCGTCATGGTCGTGGTCGGCACGCTCAACGACATCAGCCGCTCGCTGGCGGTGTCGGTGTCAATTGCGGGGCAGCTCGTTTCCGCCGCCGCGGTGGTCATGTGCCTAGGGGCGCCGCTGCTCGCCGGCTGGTCCGGCCGCTTCGACCGCAGGAAGCTGCTCGTCGCCGCCCTCGCCTGGTACGCGGCCGGACACGCGCTCTGCGCACTGATGCCGAGCTTCGCCGGCCTGCTCCCGGTGCGCGCCCTCACCGTCCTCGGTGCTGCCGTGTTCACGCCGCAGGCCGCGGCCGCCGTCGGCGCCCTGACCCCGCCCGAGCAGCGCGGCCGGGCCATCACCTTCATCTTCCTCGGCTGGTCCTTCGCGTCCGTCGTCGGCATGCCGGGCGCCTCGTACCTGGGCGATCTCTTCGGCTGGCGCGTCGCCTTCCTCGTCATCGCCGTCCTCGCCCTCGGCGCCGCGGTGTGGGTCCACCTCGCGGTGCCGGCCGGGCTGCGCGCGGCGCCGCTGACCCTGGCCTCGTGGCGCGGCGTGTTCGGCAATCCGGTCCTGATGGCGATCGTGATCGTCACCGCCCTGGCCGGGGCCGGACAGTTCACGCTCTTCTCGTACTTCGCGCCCTACTTCCGCACCGTCTTCGGCGCCGGGACGACCGAGATCACGCTGCTCTTCGTGTGGTTCGGCTTCTTCGGCCTCGTCGGCAACCTGCTCGCGTCCCGCTACGTCGACCGGGTCGGCGCCGCGCGCGCCGTCGACTTCACCGTCCTCCTGATCGCCGCGTCGCTGCTGGTCTGGCCGCTGGTGGGCAGCATTGCCGGCCTGGCCATCGCGCTGGTGCCCTGGGCGCTGGCGTGCTTCTCGGCCCAGTCGATGCAGCAGGCCCGCCTCAACGCCGCCGCACCGGCCCTGGCGCCAGCACTCATGGCCCTCAACACGTCGGCGATCTACCTGGGCCAGGCCGCCGGCGCCGCGAGCGGCGGCTGGATCATCGCCCGGCACGGCTACGCGCTGCTCAGCTTCTTCGGCCTCGCCTGGCTGGTCGCGGCGCTCGCTCTCAGCGTCTGGTCGAGCCGGGCCATGAAGCGGCCGCCGGCGTGAGCGGCGCGGCGCCCGGTCCGGCCGACGCGCCGGTGTCCGCCAGGGCCGGCCCGGCCTCGCCGGCCGACCTCTTCTTCACCTTCAACCGCCTCGCCCTGCAGGGATTCGGCGGGGTGCTCGCCGTCGCGCAGCGCGAGCTCGTCGAGCGACTGCAATGGCTCACGCGCGAGCAGTTTGTCGAGATGCTGGCGATCAGCCAGGTGCTGCCGGGACCCAACATCGTCAACCTGTCGCTGATGCTCGGCGACCGCTTCTTCGGCCTGCGCGGCGCCTTCGCCGCCCTCGGCGGCATGCTCGCCGTGCCGATGGTGATCGTGCTCGCGCTCACCGCCGCCTATGCCGAATTCTCGCGGGTCGCCGTCGTGTCGGGGGCGCTGCGCGGCATGGGCGCGGTCGCCGCCGGCCTGATCGTCGCCACCGCGATCAAGCTCGCCGCGACGCTCAGCGCGAACCGGCTCGGCGTGCCGCTGGCGGCGGCCTTCGTCGCCGCGACCTTCGTCGCCGTCGGCGTGCTGCGCTGGCCGCTGGCCTGGGTCACGCCGTCCCTCGGGGTCGTCGCGGTGGCAATCGCCTGGCGGCGCTGGGGCTAGGGCCTGTTAACGCTATGGGAGGGTTCGCGTGACTCGGCAAAGGGCCGCCCGCAAGGCGCAAATGCTCGCCGTAGCCGCTGCTACGGCGAGCATTTGCAACGCGGCAGGCGGCCCTTTGCCGAGATCACCCGAAGGGCCGGTGCGGTGCGGGCTGCAGGGCGGCGTTGCCCGCTCGTTGTGTGCCAGAGGCAC
>NZ_JANODC010000304.1:0-8270 GCF_031412495.1 Rhizobacter sp.
GGCGACCCAGCCGCGGCCCTTCTTGTCCATCACCTTGCCGGCGGGATAGAAGACGAGCATGTCGATGCCGCCGGCCAGGCCGTAGATGAGCGAGGTCACAGCGGCGTCGAGGCCGATGTGGTCGGCCCAGAGCGGGATCACCGCCTGTCGCGAGGCGCGCACGGCGCTGATCAGCAGCACGCCGATGCCGAGGGTGACGAACAGCCGTCGGTGGTCCGCGCCGATGGAGCGCAGCGAAGGCGCCACGCGCAGCGCAGGCACGTCGGCGCCTTGCTTCGCAGGCGGCGGCTCGGGCAGGTCGCGCATGCGCGCGGCGACGACGGCGGCGAGGACGAAGGCGCCGGCGGCGGCCCAGTAGGCGCCGCCGATGCCCATGACGTGGATCAGGGCCGCGGCCAGGAACGGGCCGACGAAGAGGCCGATCCGCATCACGCCGCCGAGCGTCGACAGGGCGCGCGCACGGTAGTGGAACGGAACGACTTCGGTGAGGTAGCTCTGCCGCGCCAGCCCGAACACCGAGCTGGCCATGCCGACCATGAAGATTCCCGTCGCGAAGACCCAGATGTTGTCGGCGAGCACGCACAGCGCGACGGCCATGGCGGCCCAGATCGCCGCGCCGACGATCGCCCAGCGTTCGCCATAGCGCGTGGTAATGATCGACGCCGGAATGTTCGTGACCAGCGAGCCGATGCCGATGAGCGTGACGACCAGCGCCGCCAGCGCCACCGAGCCGCCGAGGTGGCGCACGGTCAGGGCGATGACCGGAAGGATCGCGCCTTCGCCGAGCCCGAACAGGAACGAGGGGCCGTAGACGGGGAGCGCGATCGAACGCAGGCTGAAGGTATCGCTGGCCACTCGGATGCAGCGTCGCCGGTGTCGGGCGGAAGGGCAAGCTTAGCGGGGGCCCGGCTTTTGCCCGCCCGGGTCACGGCCGGGTCCCCGGGCCCGCTATGCTCGCGCGCCTCGGCAGAACGCCGGCCCCACCCGCAACGAGAATCACACCGACATGGCCACGAACACGACCGTCAGCCGCCGCTCCACGGAAGCGCAGAAGCCGGGCGGCGACGCCGGCCGCCTGGTCCTGCGCCTGGCGGTGGGCATCCTGATCCTGCTGCACGGGATCGCCAAGCTGTCCGGCCCGCTCGACCCCATCGCCGGGATGCTGACGAACGTCGGCCTGCCGGCGATCCTGGCCTACGGCGTCTACATCGGCGAGATCCTGGCGCCCCTCCTCCTGATCGTCGGCGTCTGGTCGCGCGCTGCGGCCATCGTGGTGGCGGTCAACATGGTCTTCGCCGTGCTGCTCGCGCACGGTCCGGAGCTGTTCTCGCTCGGCGGCCAGGGCGGCTACGCGCTCGAGCTGCAGGCCATGTACCTGTTCGCCGCCATCGCCATCGCGCTGCTCGGCGCCGGCCGCTTCAGCATAGGCGGACGCTACGGGCCGCTGAACTAGCTCGAGGAGAAGCCCGTGCGAATCGCCACCTTCGCGGCACAGGGACGCCGCCACGTCGGCATCGTCGCCGACGACGGCCAGTCGATCTCGGCTCTGCCGCTCGCCGACGCCGACGCGGCGCGCGGCGCCCTGGCGCTGATCGAACGCCATGCGGCCGGAGGTGCCGCCCTGTCGGCGGCGGCCGAGCGCTTCGCCATCGCCGACGTCCGCCTCGAGGCGCCGCTGCCGCTGCCGCGACGCAACCTCTGGTGCGTGGGCCGCAACTACCACGCCCACGCGAAGGAGCTGTCGGCCTCGGTGTTCAAGGCGAGCTCGGCCGACACGCAGACCTGGCCCATCGTCTTCACCAAGGTGCCCGAATGCGTCGTCGGCCCGCACGACGAGGTGCGGCTGCCCGGCGCGGGCATCTCGACGCAGATCGACTACGAGGCCGAGCTCACCGTCGTCATCGGCAAGGGCGGCCGCAACATCGCGCGGGAACGTGCCCTCGAGCATGTGTTCGGCTACACGATCGTCAACGACGTGACCGCGCGCGACGTGCAGATGCGGCACCAGCAGTGGGACCTCGGCAAGTCGTTCGACACCTTCTGCCCGATGGGCCCCTGGATCGCCACCGCCGACAGCTTCGACGGCACCGACACGCGCGTTCGCTGCTGGGTCAACGGCGAGCTGCGCCAGGATGCGCGCACGACCGACCTCATCTTCGACATTCCCACCCTCATCGAGACCTGCTCGCGCGGCATCACGCTGCTGCCCGGCGACCTGATTGCCACCGGCACGCCGGCCGGCGTCGGCATGGGCATGACGCCGCCGCGCTGGCTGCGGGCCGGCGACGTGGTCCGGATCGAGATCGACGGGCTCGGCGCGATCGAGAACCGCTTCGTCTGACGAGACTTCGGGCCATGAACAAACGAACGACAACGGAGACAAGGACCATGACTCGACGCGTACTGCTGGCCGCTGCGGCCCTTCTCGTGGCAGGCGGCAGCGCGCTCGCGCCGGCGGCCGATGCGCAGTCGGCATATCCCGACAAGCCGATCACGATGATCGTGCCGTTCCCGCCCGGCGGCGTCGCCGACACCGTGGCCAGGCCCGTGGCCGAGGCACTGTCGCGCGAGCTGAAGCAGACGGTGGTGGTCGAGAACCGGGCCGGCGCCGGCGGCGCTCTCGGCATGGGCGTCGCGTCTCGGGCCGCGCCGGACGGCTACACGGTCCTGCTCAGCCTGTCGTCGATCTCGATCCTGCCCGAGGCCGACAAGATCCTGGGCCGGAAGCCCGCGTTCCAGCTCGACCAGTTCAAGCCGATCGCCCGCTTCACGGCCGACCCGACCGTGTTCGTCGTCCGTGCCGACGCGCCCTGGAAAAGCTTCGCCGACTTCCTTGCCGACGCCAGGCGCCATCCGGGCAAGTTCAACTACGGCAGCTCGGGCAACTACGGGACGATGCACGTGCCCATGGAAATGCTGAAGGCGAACGCCGGCTTTCGCATGACGCACATCCCGTACACGGGCGCCGGGCCGGCGGTGATCGCGCTTCTCGCCGGGCAGGTGGATGCGCTGGCGAGCGGGCCGTCGACGATCGTGCAGCAGATCCAGGCCGGCAAGCTGCGCGCGCTGGCGCACTGGGGCGAGCAGCCGCTGTCGGCGCTGCCCGACGTGCCGAGCCTGAAGCAGCTGGGCCATCCGGTCCGCTTCGCCCAGTGGTCGGCGCTGTTCGTGCCGGCCGGGACGCCAGAGGACGTGGTGATGAAATTGCGCGCCGCCGCCGGCAAGGCGGCTGCCGACCCGACGGTGCGCCAGGTCATCGCCAAGGCAGGGAGCCCCGTCGAGTACCTCGACGCGCCCGCGTTCCAGACCTACTGGAACGCGGATGCGGTGGAGATGACGAAGGCGGTGCGCACCGTCGGCAAGGTGGAGTGACGTCAAGCGCCAGGCTTGCAGTGGACGTACCCCGGCAGCCCCGTGTTCGAGGGGGAGGCGCCCGTCGGAAAAGCGGACCCGTTGTAGGACTGGGCTTACAGTCCTACAGCCTTTCACGCCGTGCCTTCCCGGCACCTGCTCGGATGGCTGTCACAAGGGAGTTCACCATGAAGAATTTGAAGAACAAGAATTTCGCGGGCGAGCCGGGCTCGCGCGCGGCCAGCCGGTACGCGTTCGAACGCGGATTGCGGGGCGCTGCCGGGGCGGCCCTGCTGGGTCTGGCGATGCTCGGTGCGTCGACCTTTGCGCTTGCGGGGGTGCCCGGTCTCAACGTCAGCGTGACATCGCTGGCCCCCGTCGATCCTGCGACGCAGACCCGGCCGATTTCATACAGTGCCGGCGGCCTCACCTATCAGACGGCCTACACCGTACGAATGACGGCCAGCAGCCCGGTGAACACCGTCTACTTCTATGCGTTGTCGAAGGTCGAGAACGGCTTGAGCGCGCCGTTCGGCGTCGTCGGCGGCCTGCGGCCTGGCGACTCGTGTCTGCCCGTCGCCGCTGCGGGCGCAACCCAGCTCGAGTGCGCGATCGGCGCCATCCAGCCTGGGGCAACGATCTCCTTCACGTTGCTGGTACCCAGCCCAGTCCCCCCTGGCGACGGCGCGAGCAGTGTCCTGTCGGTGTCTTGGGCGGTGCAGGCGGGACAGGGCCAGCCGAACCCTTCGAGCTTGGTTCATGAAGGCTCGCAGGACGTGACCCTGCGCGTGGGCAGCGCCGCAGACGGGGTCCAGAGCTACGTGCAGCCGGGCCAAGCGCTGGCCGTGGCCAGCGCCGGCTCGACGACCGGGGTCACGACACCCGAGGCAGTCACGGTCGGCGTCAAGCAGATCGCCTTGTTCACCTCGTGCTCGAGTCACTACGTCGAGTGTCTCGAGTCGACCGTCCGCATCGTCGACGAGACTGGAAGTCCGATCCCGTTCAACGCCGCGTCGCCGTTGTTGATCGATCTCGTGCGCGCCGCTTCGAGCTTGAAGAAGAATGCCAGGATCGAGAATGCGACCCTGTTCTACACGGAAGTCCGGCCCGACGGCTCGTCGGGCGCGACGCAGCAGATCCAGGAGTGCATCGACGGACCCGCCTGGCAAATCCCGTCCGGCCAGTCTCGCTGCGTCGTCCCTGCAGTCCGGAAAGCCACCACCCTGACCTTCAAGGATGCGGCCGGTAACTGGCACTTCCGCATCATCGCCCTGTCCAACGGGAAGATCGCCTGGTGAGCTTGCGGTCATCCGATCCGGAAAGGGGCCTTTGGCCCCTTTCCCTTTAGTGGATCGTCGCAAGGACCTGTCCCACCCGCGCGACCGACGATGTGTCGCCCTTGGCCGCGTACACGGCGAGTGCCTCGCCGAGGGCCTGCCGCGCCTCGTCGGGGCGATTCGCATGCAGCAGCACGGTCGCGAGGTCGCCGAGCGACGCGCCCCTCAACGCAGGGGTCTCCAGCTGGGCCGCCAGCTCGACCCCCTTTCGCGCCAGCGCCTCGGCCTCATCGAGTGAGCCCGCGCGGGCCAGGATCAGAGCCCGGACGCACCGGCATTCAGCCTGCGCGTCGATGTCGTCTCCTCCGGCCGTGCGCTCCGCGGTCTCGACCCATGTCAGGGCTTCGTCGCCGCGGCCCTGCGCCAGCAGCGCACGCGCCAGCGTGGCGGCCATGCTCGAGAGGAAGTAGGTCTCGCCGATGGCCTCCAGCATCTCGCAATCGGGGCGGATCTCCCGCTCGGCCCCCGCGGGATCGCCGGCGAGCAATTCGACGATAGCGACGTCGAGCGACGACGAGGCGGCGCGCACGGCCTGGCCCAGGTCGCGCAGCACCGCGCGTGCCGCCATGACGCTGGTGCGTGCCTTGCCGAAATCGCCGACCATGGCATGCAGCTGCGCGACCTTGCAGATGATGAGGTTCTGGACCTGGCGATCGGCGAAGTCGCCGTCGATGAGCGCTTCGCATTCCGCAATCGCCTGGGCCGCCGGCGTGGGGCCGTAGACGAGGTTAAAGGTCATGCCGAGCGCGCTGCGCGCCACCATGCGCTCGTCACCGGCCAGGCGGGCATGGTGGATCACCTTCGAGATGGTTTCGCCGGCCTTGGCCAGTTGCCCGGCCATCTGCTCGACCATGGCCACCAGGCGCCATGCCCGGGACAGCTCGCCGTGCGCCTCCTGCCGCTCGAGGAGGGGGATGAGATCGGTTGTCAGTTCCAGGGCGCCGTCGCTCCAGCTACCCGATTCGCCGCCGTGCATGCTCACCAGCATGCGGGTCAAGCGCGCCGATGCCTCGACCTTGCGGTCACGCGCGGCGCGCGCCGTCTCGAACGCTTCGTCCACCACCGTTCGCGCTTCCTTGAACTCGCCGAGCTCCAGCAGCACCTCGCCGAACTCGGGAAGCAGCGGCAGGCGCATCGGATCGCCCTTCTGCAGCAGGGTGACGGCGCGTCGCAGGAGGTTGCCGGCGGCATTCGCGTCGCCGCGCGCGAACGCGCGCCGCCCGGCGGATGCCAGGCGCCGCGCACCATCGACGCCGATCTCCCGCCCTTTCTGGTCGAGCGGCCCCAGTTCCGCCAGGTAGTTGTGCGCCTGCTCCAGGTGGTAGCCGAGGATCTCCTCGAACTCGAGCGCGCGCCCGCGCTCGGCGTTGACGGCATCGGCCCAGCGCACGAAGTCGGCGTGCAACGTGGCCCGCGCTCGCTTCAGGAGCCCGCCGTAGACGGTGTCCCGCACCAGGTGGTGGTGAAAGCGGTAGAGCCGGTCCGAATCGGTCGCGTCCACCGGATGGAGGAGTTGCTTGCGCATCAGCGTTGCCAGGTGCCCATCGATCGCCGGACGGACGGGCTCGGGCGCCAGGGAAACGACGGCCGGCCCGGCGAACTGCATGCCGATGACCGACGCCGGCTCGATGGCCGCTCGCTCCTCGCGGCGCAACTGCCCGAGTCGCCCTTCGATCAGCGCCTTGATCGTCGGCGGAATGGCTATCTCGCCGTAGCTCTCGGAGCGGATCCACCGACCGTCTTCCTGCCGCAGGGCGCCGCTGTCGACGAGCATCGACAGCATCTGCTCCACGTAGAGCGGATTGCCCTCGGCCGCCTGCACGATGCGCCCGACGACCTCGGCCGGCAGGCCGGCCGAGCCGAGCAGGTTCACCGCCACGGCCGCCGCAGCGGCGTCGGTCAGCGGGCGCAGGACCAGGCGCAGGGACGAGGCCCGCTCGCCCCACTCCGGCCGCTTTTCCAGCAGGTCGTGGCGAGAGGTGCACAGCAGCAGGATCGGCGCCCCTTCGGACGCGTCCAGCACATGGACCAGCAGGTCGAGAAAGGCCGACTCGGCCCAGTGGATGTCGTCCATCAGGGCCACCAGGGGACCCTGGGCCGTGAGCGACTCGAAGAGCTTGCGCGCGGCCCAGTAGATCTCGTGCAGGGGAAACGGCGTGGTGCTCAGGCCGACCGCGGCCGCGAGGCGGTCGGCGACGTCCGGGTCGCCGACGAGGGCGAGCAGCTTGACCCGCCCCTCCTCCGGGTTGTCGTCGAAACGGATCTCCGCAGCCTCGCCGACCATTTCGCGCAGCGGCCAGAACGTGATGCCGTCGCCGTACGCCAGGCAGCGACCGCGCAGGATGCGGGCATTCGCCCCGGCCCGCGCCATGACTTCCTGTGCCAGCCGCGTCTTGCCGAGGCCGGCGTCGCCGATGATCGTGATCATGCGGACCGCGCGCGTTTCGATGACTTCGCCGAGAGCCAGGTCGATGGCCGCCAACTCCTCGTCGCGCCCGACGATCGGCGAGTCGTGCCGTCGCACGTAGCCGTCGAGTCCGATGGCCGAGACGAGCCGGAAAGCCTTCACCCGCTCCGTCTTGCCCTTGAGTTCCAGAGGCTCCACGGCCTCGACCTCGACCGCGTCGCGAACGAGGCGATAGGTCGTTTCGCCCAGGTAGATCTCGTTCTCGGGCGCCGCCTGCTCCAGCCGCGCCGTCACATTGACCGCGTCGCCGGTGGCGAGCTTCTGGTCGGCGGTCGGGTCGTCGTTCGCGACCACCTCGCCCGTGTTGACGCCGGTACGGTTCGCCAGCGTCACGCCGTAGCGCTTCAGGAGGTCTTCGTTGACCCCCCGCAGGGCCGCCTGCATTCCGGCCGCGGCTCGAACCGCACGCAAGGCGTCGTCTTCATGCGGCAGCGGCAGGCCGAACACCGCCATGATCGCGTCGCCGATGTACTTCTCGATCTTGCCGCCATGCTTCGTGATCTCCGCCGCCATGGTCGTGAAGTAGCGCTCCTTCACCTCGTGCATCGCCTCGGGATCGAGGCGCTCGCCGAGGGCGGTGGAGCCCTTCAGATCGCAGAAGATCAGGGTGACGGTGCGCCGCACTTCGCGTACCGGAAGGGGCGGCGGCGCAGCCGCGAGAGGGGCGCCGCAGTAGCCGCACAAGCGGAACTTCGGAGGATTCTCCTCGTTGCACCTGGGGCAATTGATCATGTGGCCGAGTTTAGGAGAGGGCGGCTCGGGTCGTCGTTCTTCGACGCCCCTCTCGCCCCCGGGTCCTACAAGAAGCTGTCGTCGAGTCTTGCCCCGGGCGGCAGCCGGGGCGTCTACCCTCAGAACATCAGCTTTTAGCGGGCAGGGGTCATGGGCAAGCAGCTACTCAGGTTCGTGTGGGACCTACCGTCGTCCTTCGCGCTTCCGTCCCTCGCGGATTGCCGGAGTGTCCTGGCGATCGCGCACCCCGGACCGGTACCCCCGTTGCCACGGCGGCCGTCCAGGGTGCCCTTCGTCATTTGAACCGGCCAGGCGCCAGGCCCGACGTGGCCGCGAGCCGCGAGCTCGGCTGCGCCAGGTAGAACCACTCGTTGCCGACGTCG
>NZ_JANODC010000305.1:0-2614 GCF_031412495.1 Rhizobacter sp.
ACGATCAGGCCGACGGCGAAGTTGCCGCCGATCAGGAAGTGCCCGAACGACTCGATCACCTGGCCGGCCGCGCCCGGCCCGGTGTGGCCCTCGAGCAGGACGACGCGGGTCGAGGCGACGTTGAGCGACAGGCGCAGCAGCGTCGTCAGCAGGATCACCGCCGGGAAGGCGGCGAAGTCGAGCGGCCGGACCATGTAGGCCGCGACCATCATCACCATCAGCGCCATGGCGATGTTGAAGGTGAAGAGCAGGTCGAGCGCCAGCGGCGGCAGCGGCAGCACCATCATCGCCAGGATCATCACGACGACGAGCGGCGCCATGAGGGCGCGGATGGCCTTGGCGTTGGGGCCGAGCCAGGCCTGCATCTGCTGCGCGACTGCGTTCATGGGTTCCCGGTCGTCGACATCAGGCCGCGTGCGGATCGAGCTCGGCCGGCACGTCGAGGGCCGGCAGCGCGCCCGGCATCGCGACCTTGCCCGCCATCGCCGCGCGCAGCTGGTACACGTAGGCCAGGACCTGCGCGACGGCGGCGAAGAGCGCGGCCGGGATCTCGCGGTCGAGCTCGGCGTGGGCGTAGAGGGCCCGGGCCAGGACCGGCGCCTCGAGGACCGGGACCTCGCTGCCGCGGGCGACGTCGCGGATGCGCAGGGCCATCAGGTCGGCGCCCTTGGCGACCACGCGCGGCGCGGCCATGCTGGCGTCGTCGTACTTGAGGGCGACCGCGTAGTGGGTCGGGTTCATGACGACGAGGTCGGCCTTCGGCACCGCGGCCATCATCCGGCGCTGCGTCATCTCGCGCATGCGGGCGCGGACCTTGCCCTTGATCTCGGCGTTGCCCTCGAGCTCCTTGTGCTCCTGCTTCAGCTCCTGGTGACTCATCTTCAGCCCGTCGGCATGCAGCCGCCTCTGCAGCGGCACGTCGATGACGGCGAAGGCGGCCAGGGCGAGGACGACGAAGCCGATTCCGGCCACCAGCGTCGCCGAGAGGGCGCCGATCGCCGCCGGCAGGGGCAGCGACAGGATGTGGGCGAAGGCATCGAGGTGGGTGCCCAGGTAGACGGCGCCGATGCTGCCGAGAACGAGTGCCAGGACGCTCGCCTTCAGGGCGTTGACGACCTGCTGCTTCGAGAACACGCGGCCGATGCCGGCCAGCGGGTCGAGGAAGGAGAACTTCGGCCCGAGCGGCTTCAGCGTCCAGGTCCAGCCGCCGGTCGCCAGGCCGGCGGCGATGGCGACGAGGGCCATCGCCAGGCCGAACGGAACGACGACGATCAGCAGGGTCGTGGTCCAGCCGAGCATCTGCTGCGCGATCGCGTCGGCACCGAGCGCCTGGGCGCGGTCGAAGCGCAGCGACCGCGCCAGCGCGTCGCGCAGCCAGGCCGAGACCGGTGCCGCCGTCGCCACCAGCAGCGCACCGCCGGCGGCGACCGCGCCGAAGTGGCCGAGGTCGCGCGACCGCGCGACCTGGCCGTCCGTGCGCGCCTTGTCGAGCTTGCGCTGCGAGGCGGGAAGGTGCTTGTGCTGGGCGGAGGGGTCGGCCATGTTCTGGAGGTGCTGCCGGCATTGTTCCCAGCGGCCCGCCGAACTTGAGCGCGATAAGGCACCCGAAGGCCGGTCACTTCCGCGGGTGGATCCAACGGCGACTTCCCTACGTAGAAGCCTGACCGATGCGGCAACCCTTCCGGGCGCCGCCGGGTTTCCTCAACCAGACAAGGACCAGTCCATGAAATTCGCGAAACTGACGGCCATCGCCGTCGCCTCGATGATCGGCGCCGCCACCCTGCCGGCGCAGGCCGAGGTGATGGTCGGAGCGGCGATGCTTCCCAGCAAGGACATCATCGACAACGCGGTCAACTCCAAGGACCACACGACGCTGGTCGCGGCGGTCAAGGCGGCCGGTCTGGTCGAGACCCTGAAGGGCGCCGGTCCGTTCACGGTCTTCGCGCCCGCCAACGCCGGCTTCGCGGCGCTGCCGGCCGGCACCGTCGACTCCCTGCTCAAGCCCGAGAACAAGGCGGCGCTGAGCAAGGTGCTCACGTACCACGTCGTCGCCGGCAGGGTCGACGCGCCGGCGCTCGTCAAGGCGATCGACGCGGGCGGCGGCAAGGCGATGCTGAAGACCGTCTCCGGCGGCACGCTGACGGCGACGCGGAGCGGCAACACGATCATGGTCGGCGACGAGTCCGGCGGCATGTCGAAGGTGATCATCGCCGACGTCGTGCAGTCGAACGGCGTGATCCACGTCGTCGACAAGGTCCTGCTGCCGAAATGAGGAAAGGGGCCGCGGCCCCTTTCGCTCAGGATGACGTGGGTGAAAACAATCCGGGGGCGGCGCGACGCAGCCGCTCCTCGAGCGCCTCCCGAGTGAACGGCTTGACGACGTAGCCCGCCGCACCCTCCTGGGTGCAGCGGACGATGTCTTCCCTTCGCGCCTCGGCCGCCAGCATGAGCACCGGCAGGTGCCGGATCCGCGCGTCGCGCTTGATCGCCGACAGCAGCTCGAAGCCGTTCATGATCGGCATCTCGATGTCGGTGATCACGGCGTCGAAGCCGGCACCGCCCGCGCGCAGCCGGGCCAGCGCCGCGGCGCCGTCGGCGGCGTCGACCACGTCGA
>NZ_JANODC010000306.1:0-12000 GCF_031412495.1 Rhizobacter sp.
TGGCTCACGTGGCGCTTCGTCGAGCGGCACGCGCGCGCGCCGCGCCATGCGAAGCGCAAGAGCTGGTCGCTCGTCGCCGGGCTGGGCGCCATCGGCCTCGCAGGTCTCGCCCTGGCGCTAAGCGACGGCTGGCCGGGGCGCACTTCGGTGGCACGCTACGAGGCCAAGGCGCACGACCTGCGCGGACCGCCCCCCACCGGTCGTGGCGTCCCGTGTGCGATGGGCGAGGTGGCTGCGTCGCCCGCTTTGCTTTACTGCCTGCAGTCGCGCGAAGGACCGGCCACAGCCGCGGTCCTGGGCGACAGCCACGCCGACCAGCTGTTCGACGGGCTCGCGCAAGGCGATGCGGGCCGCAACTGGCTGCTGATCGGCCATCCGTCCACCCCGCCCCTGCTGGACGTGCGGACGCGGCTCGGCGGCCAGGACAGCGAGCTGCAGGCGCGGGCGGAACAGGCGATCCGCCGCATCGCCGCAAGCAAGAGCATCCGCACCGTCGTGGTCGCCTTCTTCGGCAACACCTACCTGCTCGACACCTCCGTGGCACCGGCCTTCGATCGCGGCGGCACGCGAGCCAACGCCAGCCTGGACTCGGCGCGCTGGCCCGGCCTCGACAAGGAGGGCTTGATCGAGCAGGGACTCGGCCGCACCGTCGACGTGCTCCGCGCCACCGGCAAGGACGTGATCCTCTTTGCCGGCGTGCCCGAGCTTCCATTCCTGCCCAAGGACTGCATCGGCCGCCCCGGCGCGGGCCTTTTCGCGCGCGACTGCAGCCTCGGGCGACCGGCCGCCGATGCCCGGCGGGCCCGATTCGTGGCACTGCTGCAGCGCGTCGTGGCGTCGCGTCCGGGGGTCGCGATCTTCGACCCGATCGGCCTGCTCTGCGACGCGGCCCGCTGCCGCTTCGACGCCCCCGACGGCCTGTACTACCGTGACTGGCATCACCTGTCGGTTTCCGGCAGCCACCTCGTCGCAGCGGCCCTGCTGGACCGGCTGCGCGAGCACGAGGTGAGATCACCGTGATGAGCGGCCCGGGACGCGGGCGCCGGGGTCGGAAGACATAAAGAAAAGGGGCGCAGCGCGCCCCTTTTCCGTCGGCGAACCGCTCAGACCGACTTGCGACGGCGCCGCGCGTAGGCGCCGATGGCGCCGAGGCCGGCGAGCATCAAGGCATAGGTCTCGGGCTCCGGGATCGCGGACACCGGCGGCGGGTTTTCCGGCGCAGTGAAGCTTCCGGCACCGGAGCCGATGATGACGTTGGCGCTGCCCACGCCAGTGGCGAGTACCGGAATGGCACCGACGTTGCCGAACGCGTTGTGCCACGGACCGGCGCTGAGGTCGGCATTCGTCAGGCCAGGAAATGCGGTCGTGCCGGCCGGCGTCAACGTCAGTCCCGTCGAGGATTGGGCGATCCGGGTAAGCCCAGGTACCAGCGCCGACAGCCAACCGTAATCGCCAGCCTGGCTGAAGAGCCCTCCGCCGAGTCCCACAAACGAATTGAGTGCAGTCGCGTTGTTGGTCAGGATCTGATCTTCGCCGTTCGTGAGGCCCCCGCCGACGTTGCCGCCGGAGTCCAGCATGACGATACCGGCACTGGCGATTGCGCTGTCGAAAGTAGCCTGGCTGAGGATGGGCACCGACAGGAAGGTCCACGTGCCAGCCAGGCTGGACTTATTGAAGGCTGATTGCGCGGCAGCCAATGCCGAGGATTCGCTGCCCAGGGAAACGACCACCCGCTTCGAGGTAGTCAGACCGGTCGACGAGGCAAGGCTTTCCAGGGCTCTCTGCATGAAGAGCCAGCCCTCCTGGTTCGCGGTGGCAGTGGCTTGGCCGTGGTCGTCGGCGTCGGTCCCGGCGAGGATATACGGGCCCGCATTCGCAGCACCGGCCAGGACGGCCGCCGCTGCGAGGACGATGGTGTTCAGCGCGTGATGTTTCATTTGTTTTTCCTTCGCAAGTTGATGTTGCGTGCGAGCCGCCCCACTGGCTAGGCCATTACGCGGGTCGTCAGCAGCGGGTGGGATCGAGGCGGCTGGAACAAAACCGGAGGCCGTCAGGGGCAACGCCCGGTAACAACTGTATGCGTCCGCATCTGGACAACATCCCCGCATTCAAGGGGTCGAGGCTGACAACAACGATCGCGCAGAGGGATCGCCACGGAAGACTGGCCTGCCCGGAGGGACTCGAACCCCCGACCCCCAGCTTAGAAGGCTGGTGCTCTATCCAGTTGAGCTACGGGCAGAGAGAGGACGGTGGCTCGATGCTCGATCCGTGGTCGGGGCGGCGGGATTCGAACTCGCGACCTATTGGTCCCAAACCAATTGCGCTACCAGGCTGCGCTACGCCCCGATCGAGCGCGATTGTATGAGGGCAGTTCGACGGCACCGTCTACGTTTCAGGCGTGCGCCTGCGCCCAGATCTTCTCCAGCCGCTTGACGCTCACGGGTTGCGGCGTCTTCAGCTCCTGGGCGAAGAAACTCACGCGCAGTTCCTCGAGCCACCAGGCGAACTCGTCGAGGCGGGGATCGGTCGCGCCGCGCCGTTCGGCGAGCTTGCGCAGATAGCGCTGCTCGATCGGCCGCAGTTCGGCGAGCCGGGCGGCGTCGCGGGCCGGGTCGAGGCGCAACTTCTCCAGGCGGAGAACGATGGCCCTGAGGTAGCGCGGCAGGTGCGCGAGCTGCGGCCACGGCGTCGTCGCCAGGAACCGCTTCGGGACCAGCCGTTCGAGCTGCTGTGCGATGTCCTCGGCGACCTCGCGCGGCGGCCGTGCGTCCTTCAGCTTGCGCTGCACGGCCGCGTACTCGGCGAGCACGCTGCCGGCGCTGCGTGTCACCTCGCCCGCGATGAGCGTGAGGCGCCCGCGTCCCTCGTCCACGCGGCGCGCGAACGCGGCCGCGTCGGTCGGCAGCGGGTCGACCAGGAAGGCGCGGTCGAGCGCGAGGTCGAGAATTTGCCCGCGCAGCTCCTCGGCACTGCCGAGGGGCAGGTAGGCCACGCCGACCTGCTGCAGGTCGGGCAGGTTCTTCTCGAGATACCTGAGGGCGTCGCGGATCTGCAGGGCGACCAGGCGACGCAAGCCGGCGCGGTGTCGCGCAGCGGCGACCTCGGGCTCGTCGAAGACCTCGATCTCGACGTGCGTGGCCTTGTCGATCAGCGCCGGATAGCCGATCAGCGCCTGGCCGCCCTTCTTCACCTCCATCAGCTCCGGCAGCTCGCCGAAGGTCCACGCCGTGTAGCGAGCCGGTGCAGGCGCGGTGCTTGCGTGCCGGACCTCGGGCGGGGCGGCTCCCCTCGATGGCGCCGATCTCCTCGGGGCGGCCGCATCCGTGGTGCTCGCGGCACCGACCTGCGCCGGCAGGCGCAGTGCGGCGAGCGCCTGAAAGGCGGAGCGAGCCTGGGCGCCGAGCTCCGCTTTGAGCTGGGCCAGGTGGCGCGACTCGCCGAGCTGCCGGCCGTGCTCGTCGACGACGCGCACGTTCATGAGCAGGTGCGGCGGCAGCTGCTCATGCTTGAAGTCGGCGCGCTTCAGGTCCAGGCTGCTCCGCCGGCTCGCGTGTCGCGCCACCGCCTCGACCAGGCTGCCCTCGCCGAACCGCACCTCGCCGATGAACTCGGCGGCGTACTCGGGCAGCGGCACGAGGCGAGAACGCGGCCGCTGCGGCAGCGTCTTCGCCAGGGCGACCACCTTGTCCTTGAGCATCCCGGGGACGAGCCACTCGCAGCGGTCCTCGTTCGCCGGGTTGAGGGCGAAGAGCGGCAGCGTCACCGTCAGCCCGTCGCGCGCATGGCCGGGCTCGTGCAGGTAAGAGGCAGCGCAGTCCACGCCGCCGAGCCGGATCGTCTTCGGGAAAGCCGCCGTGGTGATGCCGGCGGCCTCGTGCCGCATCAGCTCCTCGCGCGTCAGCAGCAGCAGGTCCGGCTGCTTCCTCGCGGCGTCGCGGTACCAGCGCTCGAAGCTCTGCGTGCCGTGCACGTCGGCCGGGATCTGCTGGTCGTAGAAGGCGTGGATGAGCTCGTCGTCGACGAGCACGTCCTGGCGGCGCGCCTTGTGCTCGAGCTCCTCGACCTGGGCGATCAGCTTGCGGTTGGCGGCGGCGAACGGCAGCTTCGTCTCCCAGTCGCCGGCGACGAGCGCCTCGCGGATGAAGATCTCGCGCGCCGCCGCCGGATCGACGGTGCCGAAGTCGACCCGTCGGTTGGCGTAGATGACGATGCCGTACAGCGTCGCCCGCTCGAGGGCGACAACCTGCCCGGCCTTCTTCTCCCAGTGCGGCTCGAGCAGCTGGGTCTTGATCAGGTGGCCGGCGATCGGCGGCAGCCAGCGCGGGTCGATCGCGGCGATGCCGCGCCCGTAGAGCCGCGTCGTCTCGACGAGCTCGGCGGCGACGATCCAGCGGCCGGGCTTCTTCGACAGGTTCGCACCCGGATGGCGCCAGAAGCGGATGCCGCGCGCGCCGAGATACGAATCGTCCTCCTCGCTCTTCAGGCCGATGTTGCCGAGCAGGCCGGCGAGCATCGCGATGTGCAGCTGCTCGTAGGTCGCCGGCGTGGTGTTGACGCGCCAGGCGTGCTCGGTGACGACCGTCAGCAGCTGCGAATGGATGTCGCGCCATTCGCGCACGCGGCGCGCCGAGATGAAGTTGTCGCGCAGCAGCTGCTCGTGCTTGCGGCTGGACAGGCGATGCTCGCCGTGCCCGCCGCGCGAGCCCTCGAGCCAGCTCCAAAGCTTCAGCGTCCCGAGGAACTCCGACTTCTCGTCGTCGAACTTGGCATGGGCCTGGTCGGCCGCCTGCTGCTGCTCGAGCGGCCGGTCGCGGACGTCCTGGACGCTGAGGGCGCTGGCGACGACGAGCACCTCGCGCAGCGACTCGCGGTCGCGGGCGGCGAGGATCATGCGACCGACGCGCGGGTCGAGCGGCAGCTTCGCGAGCTCGTGGCCGGTCGGCGTCAGCGCGTTGAGGTCGTCGGTGGCGCCGAGCTCGGCAAGGAGCTGGTAGCCGTCGGCGATGGCCCGCTTGGGCGGCGCCTCGAGGAAGGGGAAATCCTCGACCTCGCCGAGCCCGAGCGACTTCATGCGAAGGATGACGCCGGCCAGCGACGAGCGCACGATCTCCGGCTCGGTGAAGCTCGGCCGCGCGGCAAAGTCCGCCTCGTCGTAGAGGCGGATGCACACGCCCTCGGCGACCCGGCCGCAGCGCCCGGCCCGCTGGTTCGCCGCCGCCTGGCTGATCGGCTCGATCGGCAGCTGCTCGACCTTGCTGCGGAAGCTGTAGCGCTTGATGCGCGCCGTGCCCGCGTCGACGACGAAACGGATGCCGGGCACCGTGAGCGAGGTCTCGGCGACGTTGGTGGCGAGGACGACGCGGCGCGCGCTGTGCGGCGCGAACACCTCGTCCTGCTGCTGCTGCGACAGGCGCGCGAACAGCGGCAGGATCTCGACGCCGGGCGGATGGTGCTTGCGCAGCCGCTCGGCAGCGTCGCGGATCTCGCGCTCGCCGGGGAGGAAGACGAGCACGTCGCCGGCACCGGCTGCAGCGGGGCCGCGCCAGAGCTCGTCGACGGCCTCGCAGATCGCGTCGCCGAGGTCGTGGTCGCGGCTCTCGATGAAGGGGCGCCAGCGGATCTCGACGGGGAAGAGGCGGCCGGTGACCTGGATCACCGGCGCCGGCCCCTCGGGCGATGCGAAGTGGCGGGCGAAGCGGTCGGCATCGATCGTCGCCGACGTGACGATCACCTTCAGGTCGGGCCGCTTCGGCAGGATCTGGCGCAGGTGGCCGAGCAGGAAGTCGATGTTCAGGCTGCGCTCGTGCGCCTCGTCGACGATCAGCGTGTCGTAGGCGCGCAGCAGCGGGTCGCCCTGGGTCTCGGCGAGCAGGATGCCGTCGGTCATCAGCTTGACGCTCGCGCCCGGCGAGATCCGGTCCTGGAAACGGACCTTGAAGCCCACCACCTCGCCGAGGGGCGACTTCAGCTCCTCGGCAATGCGGCGCGCGACCGTCGACGCGGCGATCCGCCGCGGCTGCGTGTGGCCGATCAGGCCGCCGCCATTGAGCCGGCCGCGGCCGAGCGTCAGCGCGATCTTGGGCAGCTGCGTCGTCTTGCCCGAACCGGTCTCCCCGCAGACGATGACGACCTGATGCGCGCAGATCGCCGCAGCGATGTCCGCGCGGCGGGCCGAGACCGGCAGCGCCTCGGGGAACTCGATCGGAAGCAGGGGGTTGGCACCCGGGCGCGGCGGAAGCGGGGGGCTTGGGGCACGGGCCGGCATGTGCGGCGGATTATTCCCCCCGGTGTCGGCAGGGTCGGCCGACGGGGCTTCCCCTACTTGTACGCCGGGCGTCAGCCCCGCACAGTCGCACTCTTCCTGCACCGACGAGTGCGGGCCGAACTCGACCACAGTCCATGCCAGGAGCATCCATGACCGACAAAGCCACCCCGACCCGAACCGCGCCGCGCCGCCGCTTCCTGAGGAACGCGGCGACCGCCGTCGCCGCCACGGGGGCGCTGGCCGCACCGGGCCTCGTCAGGGCCCAGACGACGACCTTCCGGTTCCAGAGCACCTGGCCCGCCAAGGACATCTTCCACGAGTACGCCAACGACTTCGCCAAGAAGATCAACGACATGACGGGCGGCGAGCTCAAGCTCGACGTGCTGCCGGCCGGTTCCGTGGTTCCCGCGTTCGGTCTGTTCGAGGCGATCTCCAAAGGCACGCTGGACGGCGGCCACGGGATCCTCGGCTATCACTACGGCAAGCAGAACGCGCTGGCCCTGTGGAACTCCGGCCCGATGTTCGGCATGGATGCCAACATGCTGCTCGCCTGGCACAAGTACGGCGGCGGCGCCGAGCTGCTGGCCAAGCTCTATGCCTCCATCGGCGGCAATGTCCAGTCGTTCCTCTGCGGCCCCATGACGACGCAGCCGCTCGGCTGGTTCAAGAAGCCGATCACGAAGCCGGAGGACTTCAAGGGCCTGAAGTTCCGCACCAACGGCCTGGCCATCGACATGTTCACGGCCATGGGCGCGGCCGTGAACGCCCTGCCCGCAGGGGAGATCGTGCCGGCGCTCGACCGCGGCCTGCTCGACGGCGCCGAGTTCAACAACGCCACGTCCGACCGCATCCTCGGCTTCCCGGATGTGTCCAAGGTCTGCATGCTGCAGAGCTATCACCAGAGCGCGGAGACCTTCGAGATCAGCTTCAACAAGACCAAGTACGACGCGCTGCCCGCGAAGCTGAAGGCGATCATCGCCAATGCGGTCGAAGCGGCTTCGTCCGATCTGTCCTGGAAGGCCATCGATCGCTACTCGAAGGACTACATCGAGCTGCAGACCAAGGACAAGGTCAAGTTCTACAAGACGCCCGACTCGGTCCTGCAGGTCCAGCTCAAGGTCTGGAACGACATCCTGGCCAAGAAATCGGCCGAGAACCCGATGTTCAAGGAGATCGCCGAGTCGCAGAAGGCTTTCGCCGAGCGTGTCGTCAAGTGGGACCAGGACACCAACATCAGCCGGCGGATGTCGGTCAATCATTTCTTCGGCGGCAAGAAGACCTAGGCTTCCTCGGTCCCAGCGTCGGCCATCCGGGCAGAATCCGGGTGGCCGATTTTTTTTCCAGGACCCCATGCAGACACTCCTCCTGACCATCGACAAGATCAGCACTTTCGTCGGTCAGGCGTTCTCCTGGCTGATCGTCGCGCTCACGTTCCTGATCTCCTGGGAGGTGTTCTCCCGGTACGTGCTCGACCATCCGCACCCGTGGGCGTTCGACGTCATGATCATGATGTACGGCACCCTCTTCATGATGGCGGGCGCCTACACGCTGGCCAAGTCGGGCCATGTGCGCGGCGACGTGCTGTACGGTTTCTTCGAGCCGCGCACGCAGGCGACGATCGACCTCGTCCTCTACATCGTCTTCTTCATCCCGGGCGTGTTCGCGATGACCTACGCCGGCTACTACTACGCTGCGGAGTCGTGGGCCGTGGCGGAGCACTCCAACGTCACCGCCGACGGCCCGCCGATCTATCCGTTCAAGACCATCCTGCCGGTCGCGGGGGCCTTCCTGCTCGCGCAGGGCATCGTCGAGATCGTCCGCTGCGTGATCTGCATCCGGCTCGGCCAATGGCCGTCGCGCGAGGCGGACGTCGAGGAGGTCGACGTCGGCAAGCTCAAGGAAATGGTGCACGTGAAGGACGAAGACATCGCCAAGCTCGACCAGTACGTCGTGCCGCACGGGACCACGAAATGAAGATTCGCAGGGAACTCTGGTTCGGCTTCGTGCTGATGGGGATCATCACCCTGGCGGTGCTGATCTTCACCCCGTGGGCCGGCTTCCTCGACGGCCACCTGACCCAGAGCGATCTCGGGGCCCTGGGGCTGCTGATGCTTGCCCTGGTCGTCGTCGCCATCATGCTCGGCTTTCCCACCGCGTTCACCCTCATGGGCATGGGCGTGTTCTTCGGCTGGCTCGCCTACCGCAGCGTGAACCCGGCGCTCGCCACGCAGCAGATCCTCGACCTGATGGTGCAACGCACGTATTCGGTCATGTCCAACGATGTGCTGATCGCGATTCCGCTGTTCGTGTTCATGGGCTACCTCGTGGAGCGAGCGAACCTGATCGAGAAGCTCTTCAAGAGCCTGCACCTGGCGCTCGCGCGTGTTCCCGGCGCGCTCGCCGTGGCCACCATCGTCACGTGCGCGATCTTCGCGACTGCCACCGGCATCGTCGGCGCCGTGGTGACGCTGATGGGCCTGCTCGCCCTGCCGGCGATGCTGCGCGCCGGCTACAGCGTGCAGCTCTCGGCCGGCGCGATCACCGCCGGCGGCTGCCTCGGCATCCTGATCCCGCCATCGGTGCTGCTGATCGTCTATGGCGCGACGGCAGGTGTCTCGGTCGTCAAGCTCTATGCCGGCGCGTTCTTCCCCGGCCTGATGCTGGCCGCGCTGTACGTTCTCTACGTCGTGATCGTCGCCAAGTGGAAGCCGCATCTGGCACCGCCCCTGAGCGAAGGCGAGCGGCAGGTGGCGCTTCCGCCGCTCTCGCAGCTGCTGAGCTCGCGTCGCCGCAACGCCCTGGCCGGCCTGTTCGCGGGCATGAAGGACCCGTCGCTGCCGCGAGCCACGGTTCTCGGACAGCTGTTCGTGTCGCTGCTCCCGGCGCTCTCCATCGCCGCCCTGCTGGTGCTGATGTACGGCAGCGCCACCGCACCCGTGGCAACGGTCGACACCTCCGGGCTCGTGCAGTCGGGCGGCGGCTTCGACGAATCGCCCGCGCCGAGCTCGGGGCTGCAGGAGCCGCCGCAGGAGGGCTTGCAGGAGCCGCCCCAGGAGCGCTCTGGCCTCCAGGAGCCGCCGGTGGAAAGTACGAGCCTGGCGGAGCCGCCCAAGCAGGCCGCCGCGGGTTCGTCGCCGGCCGCCGGTCCCGCGGCCGCACCGGCGCCGGCCGAACCGGCGCAGGCGGCGGCACCGCGCAAGCCGGCACCGACCTGGTTCTGGGTGACGCTGGTCATCGGCCTGGCCGCCCTGGTGCTCATCAGCTGGCTGATGAACTGGCAGCGGCTCGAGATCTTCAAGATGCTGCTGACCTCGTTCTTCCCGCTGGCGGTGATGATCCTCGCCGTGCTGGGGTCGATCGTGTTCGGCCTGGCGACGCCGACCGAAGCCGCGGCCGTGGGTGCCTTCGGCGGCCTCCTGCTGGCTGCGGCCTACCGCTATCTCGCGGCCCGGCAGGAAAGCCGCGCGAGCCCCGTCGCGGCCACGCTGCGCGACCTCGGCGGCATCGTCAAGGAATCGTCGTTCCTGACCGCGAAGACGAGCGCCATGGTGTGCTGGCTCTTCGTCGGCTCCTCGATCTTCTCGGCCTCGTTCGCGCTGCTCGGCGGCCAGCAGCTGATCGAGAACTGGGTCCTGTCGCTCGGCCTGACGACGCTGCAGTTCATGCTGCTGGCGCAGTTCATCATCTTCACCCTCGGCTGGCCCCTGGAGTGGACCGAGATCATCGTGATCTTCATGCCCATCTTCATCCCGCTGCTCGCGAAGTTCGGCGTCGATCCGCTCTTCTTCGGCCTGCTCGTGGCGCTCAACCTGCAGACGGCCTTCCTGTCGCCACCGGTGGCCATGGCGGCCTTCTACCTGAAAGGCGTGTCGCCACCGCACGTGACGCTGAACCAGATCTTCGCCGGCATGCTGCCATTCATGGGCATCCAGATCCTGGCCATCTTCCTGCTCTACATGTTTCCGCAGATCGGCCTGTGGCTGCCGGAGCTCCTCTACAAGTAGGCGCCGTGAACCTCGTCTTCCCGCACACCTTCGTGCCGTGGTTCCGCACGGTGGCGCCGCACATCCATGCCTACCACGGCAAGACCTTCGTGGTCGCCATCGCCGGCGAGCTGATCGCAGCTGGCAAGCTGGCCTCGTTCGCGCAGGACCTGGCCATCCTGCAGGCGATGGGCATCAAGATCGTGCTGGTGCACGGCTTCCGTCCGCAGGTCAACGAGCAGCTCCGCTCCAAGGGGCACGAGTCGCGGCACAGCCATGGCATGCGGATCACCGATGCAGTGGCGCTCGACAGCGCGCAGGAAGCTGCAGGACAGCTGCGCTTCGAGATCGAGGCCGCTTTCTCGCAGGGGCTGCCCAACACGCCGATGGCCAACGCCATCGTTCGCGTCGTCTCGGGCAACTTCCTGACGGCGCAGCCGGTCGGCGTCGTCGACGGCATCGACTTCGTGCACAGCGGCATCGTCCGCAAGGTCGACGCGGTGGCGATCCGGCGCGCCATCGACATCGGGGCGATGGTCCTGCTGTCGCCCTTCGGCTTCTCGCCCACGGGGGAAGCCTTCAACCTGACGATGGAAGACGTCGCCACGAGCACGGCGATTGCCCTGCAGGCCGACAAGCTGCTGTTCGTGACCGAGGTTCCCGGGATTCGCGAGGACCCCGCGGACGAGGAGACGCCGATCGACACCGAGCTGGCCCTCGCCGACGCCGAGCGGCTGCTCGCGTCGCTGCCGCGGCCGCAGGTGCCGACCGACACGGCCTTCTACCTGCAGCACTGCGTGCGCGCCTGCCGGGCCGGCGTCGAGCGTTCGCACATCCTGCCCTTCGCCGTCGATGGGTCGCTCCTGATGGAGGTGTTCACGCACGACGGCATCGGCACGATGGTGGTCGACGAGAAGCTCGAGAGCCTGCGCCAGGCGACACCCGATGACATCGGCGGGGTTCTGCAGCTGATCGAGCCTTTCGAGCGCGACGGCACCCTCGTCAAGCGCGACCGTACCGAGATCGAGCGCGACATCGCCAATTACACGGTGATCGAGCACGACGGCGTGATATTCGGGTGCGCCGCCCTCTACCCATACCCGGAGGCGAAAACCGGCGAAATGGCTGCGCTGACGGTATCCCCCGCCGTGCAGAGCCAGGGCGACGGGGAGCGGATACTGAAGCGCGTCGAGCAGCGTGCCCGCGCGATGAACCTCGAGAGCATATTCGTGCTGACGACCCGCACCATGCACTGGTTCATCAAGCGCGGCTTCGTCCAGGTGGAGCCGGACTGGCTGCCGGAAGCGCGCAAGCGCAAATACAACTGGGATCGACGATCCCAGGTATTCGTGAAGAAGCTGAACTAGTTTGCGGAGATTCCCATGGCCAGGACGGTGCAGTGCGTGTATTTGAAGCGGGAGGCCGAGGGCCTCGACTACGCCCCCTACCCGGGCGAGCTGGGCAAGCGGCTCTACGCATCGGTGAGCAAGGAGGCTTGGGCGGCATGGATGAAGCACCAGACCATGCTGGTGAACGAAAACCGGCTCAATCTCGCCGACCAGCGCGCCCGCCAGTATCTGGCGCGGCAGATGGAGAATTTCTTTTTCGGCGCCGGGGCCGAGCAGCCTGCCGGATACGTACCGCCCTCTCCCTGATTGCCCTAGAATCCCTGCCGGTTCATTCTTGAACTCGGGAAGGGATTCGACGTGGCAACGCTCCAGGAATTGATGGCCCAGAAAGAGGCGCTCGAAC
>NZ_JANODC010000307.1:0-3745 GCF_031412495.1 Rhizobacter sp.
GCTGATCGGCACCACCGACGTCGAGCACCACGGCAGCATCGGCGAGGCGCGCATCGACGCCGCGGAAACCGCCTACCTGTGCGAGCAGGCGAGCCGCTACTTCGAGCGCGCAGTCACGCCGGCCGACGTTGTCTGGACCTATTCGGGCGTGCGGCCGCTCCTCGACGACGAATCCGGCGACCCGGCCGCCGTGACGCGCGACTACCGGCTCGACCTCGATACCGACCAGGCGCCGCTGATCACGGTCTGGGGCGGCAAGATCACTACCTTTCGCAAGCTCGCCGAGGAAGCTGCCGACCTGCTGGCTGGGCCGCTCGCCATTAGCGGCCCGGCCTGGACGAGCGGCTCGGCGCTGCCCGGCGGCGACCTCGCGGCATGGATCGGCGCCCCAGAGCGCCCGGACACCGACTTCGGCCGCTTCTTGCAGGCCGTCGGCCGCCGCTACCCGGCGCTGCCGCAACGCCTGTGCCGGCGTCTGGCACGTGCCTACGGGTCGCGGATCGACCGCGTGCTCGGCGCTGCGCCGGACGGAGCCCTCGGCGCCGAGGTCGCACCCGGCCTGTTCGAGGCCGAGCTCGCCTACCTGCGCGAGCACGAATGGGCCGGCAATGCCGACGACGTGCTGTGGCGGCGCAGCAAGCTCGGCCTGCACCTGACGGCGACCGAGCGCGCCGCGGTGGCCACGTGGTGCGCCGCCCACTGGCCCGCAGCCGACGTGCCGGCGCCGCCGCCGGCCCCCGAGCGCGCATGGAGCTGACGCTGGAGCGCATCGAGCAGCGGGTGGGCGCCCAGGCCTTCCTGTACCCGCTCGACCTGACGCTGGTGCCGCGTGCGGTCACCGTCCTGCTCGGCGCGACCCAGGCGGGCAAGACGACCCTGATGCGCGTCATGGCCGGTCTCGATGCGCCGAGCAAGGGCCGCGTCGTCGCCGATGGCCACGACGTCACCGGCAAGCCGGTGCGCGAGCGCAACGTGGCGATGGTCTACCAGCAGTTCATCAACTACCCGTCGATGACGGTCGCCGACAACATCGCCTCGCCCCTGCGCCTGCGCCGCGAGAAGGGCATCGACGCCCGGGTCCGCGTGCTCGCCGAGAAGCTGCACATCGAGCCCTTCCTGGCGCGCCTGCCGGCCGAGCTCTCCGGCGGGCAGCAGCAGCGCGTCGCCCTGGCCCGGGCCCTGGCCAAGAACGCTCCCCTGATGCTGCTGGACGAGCCGCTCGTCAACCTCGACTACAAGCTGCGCGAGGAGCTGCGCGAGGAGCTGGCGCAGCTGTTCGCGGCCGGCGACTCGACCGTCGTCTACGCCACCACCGAGCCCACCGAGGCGCTCCTGCTCGGCGGCTACACCGCCGTGCTCGACGCCGGCGAGCTGCTCCAGTACGGGCCGACCGCCGAGGTCTTCCACCGGCCGCAGTCGATCCGTGTCGCACGCGCCTTCAGCGACCCGCCGATGAACCTGATCGCCGGCACCGCGCGCGATGGCGGCGTCGACGTCGGCGGCGGCGTGCGCCTGGCGCTCGCCTTGCCGCCGGCGGCGGCCGGGCCGGTGACCGTCGGCGTGCGCGCCGGCGCCATCGGCGTGCAGGACCAGGGCGGGGACATCGCCCTCGATGGCCGGGTCGAGCTGGCCGAGATCTCCGGCTCGGACACCTTCGTGCACGTCGCCACGAGCGTCGGCGAGCTGATCGCCCAGCTCACCGGGGTGCACGTGTTCGCGCTTGGCGCGAAGCTCACGCTCTTCATCCGTACCGAGCAGGCCTACGTCTTCGACGCCGCCGGCGACCTGCTGCTCGCGGCGCGAGGTCATTGACATGGCCCGCATCGACCTCGACCTGGCGCATGCCTACGGGCCCAACCCGCAGCGCGACGAGGACTTCGCGCTGCTGCCGCTGAAGATGAGCTTCGCCGACGGCGGCGCCTACGCCCTGCTCGGCCCGTCGGGCTGCGGCAAGACGACGCTGCTCAACATCGTCTCCGGCCTGGTCCGGCCGTCGCAGGGCAGCGTGCGCTTCGACGGCGTCGAGGTCACGGCGCGCACGCCGCAGCAGCGCAATATCGCCCAGGTGTTCCAGTTCCCGGTGATCTACGACACCATGACGGTGGCCGAGAACCTCGCCTTTCCGCTGCGCAACCGCGGCGTCGACGCCGGCCGCATCGCGCAGCGGGTCGGCCGGATCGCCGAGATGCTGGAGCTGAGCGGCCAGCTCGGCAGCCGCGCCGCCGGCCTGGCCGCCGACGCCAAGCAGAAGATCTCGCTCGGCCGCGGCCTCGTCCGCGAGGATGTCTCGGCAGTGCTCTTCGACGAGCCGCTGACCGTCATCGACCCGCACCTGAAGTGGCAGCTGCGGAGAAAGCTGAAGCAGATCCACCACGAGCTGAAGCTGACGCTGATCTACGTGACCCACGACCAGGTCGAGGCCCTGACCTTCGCCGACCAGGTCGTGGTCATGACGCGCGGTCGGGCGGTGCAGATCGGCAGCGCCTCGGAGCTCTTCGAACGCCCGCAGCACACTTTCGTCGGTCATTTCATCGGCTCGCCGGGGATGAATTTCCTGCCGGCTCGGATCGACGGCGGCGGCGTCGAGGTCGCCGGCCAGCGCGTGGCGGCTGCCGCGGCGGCTGCGCCAGCCGCAGGAGACGGCCCCTGCCTGCTCGGCGTGCGGCCCGAGTACGTGACGCTCGCGAAGCCGCACGGCGAGGGCGCGGTCCCCGCAGTCGTGACACAGGCCCAGGACATCGGCACCTACTGGCTGCTGACGGCGCGCACCGCCGGCGCCGACGGCGCCATCGTGCGCGCCCGCCTGCGTCCGCAGCAGGCCGTCGCGCAGCCTGGCGCCGCTGTCTGGCTGACCGTCGTCGGCCCGCACACCTGCTTTTACCGGAACGACGAGCTCGTCGCGGGAGCGCCGGCATGAAGCCCGTCAACCAGAAAGCCTGGCTGCTGATCCTGCCGGTCGTCCTGTGCGTCGCCTTCTCCGCGATCCTGCCCCTGATGACGGTGGTGAACTACTCGGTGCAGGACATCATCTCGCCGGAGCGGCGCGTCTTCGTCGGCACCGAGTGGTTCAAGTCGGTGATGCGCGACGACGACCTGCAGGGCGCGCTGCTGCGCCAGATCACCTTCTCGTTTGCCGTGCTGCTGGTCGAGATCCCGCTCGGCATCGCCCTCGCCCTGTCGATGCCGGCCAAGGGCTGGAAGGCATCGGCGGTGCTGGTGCTGGTGGCGATCTCGCTGCTGATCCCGTGGAACGTCGTCGGCACGATCTGGCAGATCTACGGCCGCGCCGACATCGGCCTCATGGGCGCCGCGCTCGCCGGGCTGGGCTTGGAGTACAGCTACACCGGCAACGCCACGCATGCCTGGCTGACCGTGCTGCTGATGGACGTCTGGCACTGGACGCCGCTGGTGGCGCTGCTCTGCTATGCCGGGCTGCGCGCGATACCCGACGCCTACTACCAGGCCGCGAGCATCGACGGCGCGTCGAAGTTCGCGGTGTTTCGCTACATCCAGCTGCCGAAGCTGCGCGGCGTTCTGATGATCGCGGTGCTGCTGCGCTTCATGGACAGCTTCATGATCTACACCGAGCCGTTCGTGCTCACCGGGGGCGGGCCCGGCAACGCGACGACCTTCCTCAGCCAGTACCTGACCCAGAAGGCGGTCGGCCAGTTCGACCTCGGCCCGGCGGCGGCGTTCTCCCTGATCTACTTCCTGATCATCCTGCTGCTCTGCTTCATCCTCTACA
>NZ_JANODC010000308.1:0-7247 GCF_031412495.1 Rhizobacter sp.
CTGGCATGCCCGAGCCACGGGCTAATCGTCGCGAAATCCACGCCCGCCTTCAGCAGGTGAATCGCCGTCGTGTGACGCAGGGTGTGCGGATACGGGACTTGACCCCGGCGGCTTCGGGATAGTCGGTCGGCACACGGGGCGCGCCGCGCTTGAACGGTATGGCGAGAATGGCCTGCCACTGCGCCAGGCGCTCCGGGTGGCGGCCGGCCAGGAACTTGGCCAGCGTGTGATCGCTGCCAGCCGTGCGTTGCGCGTGGCGATGCCGTAGCGCGTTCCGTCTCCAGATGCAGCAGGAAGCGCTCGACGCTCCGCGTCGAGGTCGTGTGCTGGCTCATGCCGCGCTGCGACGGGAGGTGCTCCTCGAAGAACCGCACCGCGGCTGCCCCATCACCGCCGGTATGGCTACGCTGATTTCAGAGGTGAATTGATGGTTCGGCTACGTTCTCGGGAGGCGATTCAGCCGTGTCCGAAAACGGCCAGTCAGCGTCGCGCTCGGGTCCTTTGGCGCCTGGGCCGAACTCGGGCAGCCGCAGACGCGCGCGCCGACGACGCCCGTTCTTGGCTACCGTTTTGGCTACGTTGAAAGAAAAAGGGGTCAGCCCGGATGAGCTAACCCCTTGATTTCACTGGTGGGCCCTGAGTGACTCGAACACTCGACCTACGGATTAAGAGTCCGCTGCTCTACCAACTGAGCTAAGAGCCCGAAAACTGTGCTGCCTCGGAAGGTTGCTGTGGGTTGTGCGGGGCTCGAACCCACGACCTACGGATTAAAAGTCCGCTGCTCTACCAACTGAGCTAACAACCCTCCGAGCCCACGATTATAGGGGGCCGGGTCGTGCCGACCGGGGCTCGGGCAGCGCCGCGAACTCGAGGGCCCGTGCCGCGGCGACCATGCCGAAGGTGGCCGTGACGGCGACGCTCGAGCCGTAGCCGTGGCAGTTCAGGCTGCCGTCGACGATGGTCGCCTCGCCTTCGACGTCGCACGCGTCGCTCGCCGGCGTGGCGACGGGCTCGCGCGAGAAGACGCAGGCCAGGCCGAAGGGGCCGCGGCGCGGGCCGGCGTGAAGCTTGCGCAGGCGCTGGCGCAGGGCCGCGAGCATCGGGTCGTGGGTGACGTCGGCAAGATCGCCGACTTCGACCCGCTCGGCCGAGCGCTTGCCGCCCGCCGCCCCGACGACGACGATCGGCGTGCCGGTCTGCCGCGCCCACGCGGCCAGCGCCGCCTTGGCGCGTACGTTGTCGCAGGCGTCGATCAGCGCCCGCACCGGCTGCCGCAGCAGGCCGGGCCAGTTGCCTTCGTCGACGAACTCGTCGATCGCCGTCACCGCGCAGCCCGGGTGGATGTCGGCGATGCGCTCGCGCAGCGCCTCCACCTTGGCCTGGCCCAGCGTTCGCCCGAGCGCCTGCACCTGCCGGTTAACGTTCGACTCGCTGACGTGATCGAGGTCGATCAGCGTCAGCGCCGCGACGCCGCTGCGGGCCAGGGCCTCGGCGGCCCAGGAACCGACTCCGCCGACGCCGATGACACCCACGTGCGCCGCGCGGATGCGGGCGTAGGCCGCGTCGCCGTAGAGCCGGCGCAGGCCGCCGAAGCGGCGCTCGAGATCGGACCCGTCGACCGCGATGCCGGGCCCGGCTTGCGTGCCGGGCCGAGGCACCACGACAGCCGGGCTCCCGACGGTCACCGCAGCGACGCCAGCCGCTCCTTGCCGGCCTGCGCGGCCTCCGAGCGCGGGTAGACCTTGATCAGTTCCTCGATGGTTCGCCGCGCACCCTTCGGGTCCTTCAGCTCAGCCTGGCAGTTGGCGATGGCCAGCAGCGCCTCGGCCGCGCGCGGGCTCTCGGGCGCGGCGGTGACGAGGCTGCGGAAGGTGACGATCGCTTCCTTGTAGTTGCGGTTGCCGTACTGCGCGTTGCCGAGCCAGAAGAGCGCCGACTCGCGGTAGCCGCTGTTCGGGAAGCGGCGAAGCAAGCCGCTGAAGCCGCCCGCGGCGCGCTCGAACTCGCCGCGCCGAAAGCCCGCGAGCGCCTCGTCGTAGCTGCGCTTTTCTTCCGGATCGACCGCGAACTCCTGGTTGTCGACGGTGACCTTCTGCGGCTCGACCTTGCGGATGCGCTCCTCGACGCCCTGCTGGATGTCGATCTGCTTGCGCTGCACCTCGGCGACGTCGCGCGCCAGCTGCTCCATCTGGCCGCGCAGCCGCGCGTTGTCGGTGCGCTGCTGCTCGATCACGCCGTTCAGGTCGAGCAGGCTGCGCTTGAGCTGGTCGAGCTGGCTCGCGAACTGCGACGAGAACTGCGCCATCTGTTCGGCCTGACGCGCCCGCGACTGCTCGTTGCTCTGCTCGAGCTTCTGGCGCAGCTCGAGGATGGCGCGGCGGGCCTCGTCGTCGTCGAAGAGGCCGGCATGCGCCGGCAGCGCCGCCGCAGCGGCCACGAGCACCGCGGCGGCCGCGGCGTGCCTGCGCAGGGAGCGCACTAGCGGCTCGCCAGTTCGGCGCGGCGGTTCTTCGCCCACGCCTCTTCGCCCGAGCCCTGCACGGCCGGCCGCTCCTTGCCGAAGCTCACCGGCTCGAGCTGGGAGTTCTGCACGCCGAGCAGCGTCAGCGACTTCACCACGGCCTCGGCCCGGCGCTGGCCGAGGGCCAGGTTGTATTCGCTGCTGCCGCGCTCGTCGGTGTGGCCCTCGACGGCCATCTGCCTCTTGCGATCGGCACTCAGGAGCTTGGCGTTGAGCTCGATGACCGGGCGGAACTCGTCCTTGACGATGTAGCTGTCGTAGTCGAAGTAGACGACGCGGGGCAGGCTGGAGTTGGCGGCCGCGTTGGTCGCGGTCACGTCGACAGGAGCGACGCGGGTCTGCGAGCCGGCCGCGCCGCCGCCGGCCGCGCCGGACCCGGTGCCGCCTGTGCCGGCCGCGGTGGTGGGGCTGCGCGACTCGACCGGCGCCTCGTCGAGCTTGACGCTCGAGCAGGCGGCGAGGGACGCGGCGGCGAGGAGGGTGAGGAGGTGGCGATGGTGGAACTGCATGACTTCTTCCTTGGCTTGGGTTTGCTGATTCGGTGCATTGCCTGCACTGGCACTGCGGAGGTGTCGGCGTCTAGCGCCCGTAGGGGCCCCACACCGGCTCGCGCAGGTCGGCCGTCTGCGACGGCAGGCGAGCCTTGATTTTCCCATCGAGCGTGGTGGTCATCAACACGCTGCGGCCTTGCGCCTTGGTGGCATAGATGAGAAGCCGGCCGTTCGGGGCGAAGCTCGGGTGCTCGTCGTCGCTGGTGTCGGTGATCGTGGCCGGCTGCGCGCCGGGGCTCGACAGATCGTGCACCGACAGGCGGAAGGCGCCGCCCGCGCGCGTGACGTAGGCCAGGGTGCGGCCATCCGGGCTGACCGCCGGGCTGATGTTGTAGCTGCCGCCGAAGGTGACCCGATCGGCGTTGCCGCCGCCGGCCGGCATGCGGTAGATCTGCGGGCCGCCGCCCCGGTCGCTGGTGAAGTAGATGAAGCGGCCATCGGACGTGAAGCGGGCCTCGGTGTCGATGGCGTTGCTGCTCGCAAGGCGGCGCGGCTCGCCGCCGCCGCGGCCGATCAGGAACAGCTGCGAGCCGCCCTCGCGCGACAGGGTGACGGCGAGGTTCTGCCCGTCCGGCGTCCAGGCCGGCGAGCTGTTCGAGCCGCGGAAGTCCGCGATTGAGCGGCGCTCGCCGCTGGCCACGTTGTGCACGAAGACGACCGCCTTCTGCCGCTCGAACGAGACGTAGGCCAGCTCCCGGCCGTTCGGCGACCAGGCCGGCGAGATGATCGGCTGGCCGCTGGTCAGCGCCACCTGGCCGTTATCGCCGTCGGCGTCGGCGACGCGCAGGGTGTAGCGCGATCCGGCCCGGGTGACGTAGGCGATCCGGGTCGAGAAGACACCCTTCTCGCCGGTCAGCTTCTCGTAGATGAAGTCGGCGATGCGATGCGCCGCCAGGCGCAGCTCGCTCGCATCGACCGCGTTGCTCTGGCCGCCGAGCTCGCTGCCCTTGACCACGTCCCAGAGCTTGAAGCGGACGTCGTAGCGGCCGTCGGCAAGGCGGGTGACCGACCCGGCCACCAGCGCATCCGCGGCGCGCTGACGCCAGTCGGCCATCGCCGGCGCGCTGGTCTCGTCGATGGCGGCGCTGGCGTCGATCAGGCGAAACGCACCGCTGCGCTCCAGGTCGGCGCGGATGATGGCGGCCACCGACTGGCCGCCCTGCTCGTCGTTGCGGAAGCGGACGACGGCGATGGGCAGCTGGGTGGCGCCGACCCCGGAGATCTCGACGCGGAACTGCGCCCAGGCGGGAATGGCGATGAGAAGGCCGCCGGCAGCGGTGCAGAACTGACGTCGATCGGACATGAAGGGGCTGACCCGTAAAACGGTGGTTGGTTCAATGCGCTTCGCGGCCCGCCTTTGGCAAACGGCGTGCGAGCTGGGCCATTTTCAGGTAGCGCCAGTACGTCCCTTCGGCGACATAGGCGGCGACGATGAAGCCGGCAGCGCCATCGAGGAAGCCGCGCCGCAGCACGTAGCTGCGCAGGAAGGCCCACAGCCCGTGCGCCAGCGCCGGCGCCAGCCCGCCGCGCCGGCCCCGCGACACCTTGTCCGCGGCACCGGCGCTGCTGTAGCGGTTCATCTTCTCGAGGGCGTCTTCCAGGCTGGGCATCGTGTGGTGGAGCAGGTCGCCGGCGAGGCGGCCGACGCGCCCGTCAACTTGCACCCGCTCGTGCACCCGGTCGGCAGAAAAGCGGGCCCGGCCGCGCCGGAAGAGGCGGACGACGCGGTCCGGGTACCAGTCGCCGTGCCGGATCCAGCGCCCGCCGAGGCACGAGAGGCGCGACAGCTCGTAGGCTACCGGGGCATCGGCCTCATGCGGCCCGGCGGCCGCCAGGACGGCGCGGATGCTCGCCGCCAGCGCGGGCGAGATGCGCTCGTCGGCGTCGATGGCGAGGACCCAGGGCGCGGTGGCCAGGTCGAGGGCGCGCTGCTTCTGGGCGCCGAAGCCGGGCCAGTCGGTGCTCGTCACGACGCGGGCGCCGAAGTGGCGTGCCCGCTCGGCGGTGTCGTCGCTGCTGCCGGAATCGACGACGATCCATTCGTCGGCGAACGCCACCGACGCCAGGCAGGCATCGATGTTGGCCGATTCGTTCTTCGTGATGAGGATGACCGAGAGCGTCGCGGGCGGCATGCCGTCTCGTGGACAGGGGCGGCCAATTGTCGCAGGCCGACTCGGGGTGCCGCCGATAATCGCCGCCCATGCCCCCTGCAACGCTGCCGCTGCGCGCACGCCTGGCCCGCATCGCGCCGTTCTTCGCGAGCAGCCGGCGCGGCTTCGTCATCGCCTTCTTCGGCTCGGTCGTCGGCGCGATGACCGAGCCCGTCATCCCCCTGCTCCTGCGGTGGCTGCTCGACAACGGCTTCCAGCTCGGCAAGGTGCCGCTCTGGACGGTGCCGCTCGCCGTCGTCGGCCTGACGCTGGTGCGCGGCCTGGCCGGCTTCGTGGCCCAGTACGGCATGTCGTGGGCCGCCAACCGCGGCGTGATGGTCATGCGCCAGGCGATGTTCGGCCGGCTCCTCGACGCCGCGCCGTCGCTCTTCACGCGCAGCACGGCCAGCCACCTGATCACGACCCTGACCTTCGAAGTGCAGAACGGCGCCACCCAGCTCGTCTACGCGCTGCAGCAGCTGGTGCGCGACTCGCTGACCCTGATCGCGATGCTCGCCGTGCTGATCTACCTGAACTGGCAATTGACGCTCGTCGTCGCCGTGCTGATGCCGGCGGTGGCGATGGTGATGCGCTACTACAGCAAGCGGCTGCACCGCTTCACGGTCGAGGCGCAGCTCGCCACCGACGACCTCGCCTACGTCGTCGAGGAGAACGTCCTGGCCTGGAAGAGCGTTCGCCTGCACGCCGCCGGGGCGGCACAGGCCGGCCGCTTCGGCGCCGTCAGCGAGCGCCTGCGCCGCGTCTCGATCAAGGCCGTGCTCGCCGCCGCGACCATGACGCCGCTGACGCAGGTGCTGGCCTCGTGCGCGCTCGCCGCGGTGATCACGGCCGCGATCTGGCAGAGCGGCCAGGACCGCACCACGGTCGGCGGTTTCGTCGCCTTCATCACCGCGCTGCTGCAGCTGATCGCGCCGATGAAGCACCTGGCGGAAGTGTCGGGCCCGATCACGCGCGGGCTCGCCGCCCTCGACCGCGGCGTCAACCTGATCGACGCGACGCCGGCCGAGCGCGGCGGCAGCCACGACCCCGGCCGCGCCATCGGCCGGATCGAGATGGAAGCCGTGACCGTCGCCTACCGCAGCGACCAGCCGCCGGCCCTCGACGCCGTCACGCTGCACCTGATGCCGGGCGAGACGGTGGCGCTCGTCGGCCCGTCGGGGGCGGGCAAGACGACGATCGTCAACGTCCTGCCGCGCTTCATCGAGCCGACCTCGGGCGTGGTCAAGCTCGACGGCGTCGCCCTCGCCGACTGGAACGTCGAGGCGCTGCGCCGCCAGTTCGCGCTCGTGAGCCAGGACGTGTCGCTGTTCAACGCCAGCGTCGCCGTCAACGTCGCGCTCGGCGCGACCATCCACCGCGAGCGCGTGCGCGAAGCGCTCGCCGCCGCCAACCTGCTCGAGTTCGCCGAAGGGCTGCCGTCCGGCATCGACACCCTCGTCGGCCACAACGCCAACGAGCTGTCGGGCGGGCAGCGGCAGCGCCTGGCGATCGCCCGCGCGATCTACAAGGACGCGCCCGTCCTGATCCTCGACGAGGCGACGTCCGCCCTCGATTCCGAGTCGGAGCGCCTCGTCCAGCAGGCGCTCGAGAAGCTGATGCAGGGCCGCACCAGCCTCGTCATCGCGCACCGGCTCTCGACCATCGAGCGGGCCACCCGCATCGTCGCCCTCGAGGCCGGCCGCATCGTCGAGCAAGGCAGCCACGCCGAGCTGCTCGCCGCCGGCGGCCTCTATGCCCGCCTGCACGCGTTGCAGTTCAGGAGCTAGGAATGCGGTGCGGCTGTCCGGCGGAGATCAGGGCGGTGGGGCGCTCTGCTGCGCTCATGTCCCCCGGCGCCGGCCTGCGGCCGACGCCTCCTCCTTTACTTCGCTCCGCAGAGCGCCCCACCGCCCTGATCCCCCAACACCTGTTCTCCGCTGGGAGAAAGGACGCTGCTGCTTCGCGTGGAGCGTCGGGTGGCCAACGGAGCGACGTAAAGGAGGAGGGACGCGGCGCAGCCGCGTT
>NZ_JANODC010000309.1:0-14074 GCF_031412495.1 Rhizobacter sp.
TTCTTCCGCACCGAAATGAACGAGGCCTTGACCTCGAACCCAGACTTCGACGCCTGGGTCAAGAAGCGCACATCGGCCGGTCGCTGGGCCGACCCGCGCGAGCTCGCCGGGGCCGCCGTATTCCTGGCCTCGCCGGCCGCAGCCTTCGTGACCGGGCAGATCCTCTACGTCGACGGCGGCTTCACCGCGGCGATGTAGATTCATCGGCCGACGCGTCCCAGCCGCAGATCACTGTCCGCGCCGGGGCGCGCCGCCTAGCGCGACCAGGCAGGCTTGCGCTTGTCGATGAAGGCCTGCACGCCTTCGAGGGCGGCGTCTTCCATCATGTTGCAGGCCATGGTGCGGCCGGCGTCCGCGTACGCGCTCTCGAGGCCGAGCTCGAGCTGGCGATAGAAGAGCTGCTTGCCCATGGCGATGGCGACGCGCGGCTTGCCGCAGATGGCGGCCACGATCGACTCGACCTCGGCGTCGAGCGCTTCCGGTGCGACGACCCGGTTCACCAGGCCCTTGGTCCTGGCCTCGTCGGCCGAGATGAAGTCACCGGTGACGAGCATCTCGAAGGCGGCCTTGCGGCCGAGGTTGCGCGAGAGCGCGACGCTCGGCGTCGCGCAGAAGAGGCCCAGGTTGACGCCGCTCACCGCGAACCGTGCCGTGCTCGCGGCAACGGCGAGGTCGCAGCTGGCGACGAGCTGGCAGCCGGCGGCCGTCGCGATGCCCTGGACACGGGCGATCACCGGCACCGGCAGGCGCTGGATCGAGACCATCATCCGCGCACAGCGCGCAAACAGCTCCTCGTAGTAGGGCTGCGACGGCTCGGCGCGCATCTCCCTCAGGTCGTGACCGGCGCAGAACGCCTTGCCCGTGGCGCCGAGGACGACGACGCGCACCGACTCGTCGGCGGCTAGCGCATCGAAGTGACCCTGCAGCGCATCGAGCATGTCGCTGCCGAGGCAGTTGAACGCCGCCGGCCGATTGAGCGTCAGCGTGACCACGCCGCGCTCGTCGCAGGCGTGCAGGACCAGCGGCCCGTTGGCAGCAATCGGATTCGATTCACCCATGTGGGTCTCCCTGTGCATCGGCTTCGCTCGACCGCACCCGTTCGCGCAGCTGGAACTTCTGGATCTTGCCCGTCGAGGTCTTCGGAATGGGCTCGAAGCGGATCTCGCGCGGGACCTTGTAGCCGGCGAGCAGCCCGCGGCAATGGGCGACGAGATCGGCGGCGGCGACCGCCGACCCGGCCTTCAGCTCGACGAAGGCGACCGGCGTCTCGCCCCACTTCGGGTCGGGGCGGGCCACCACGGCGCAGGCGAGCACGTCGGCGTGGCGATACAGCGCGTCCTCGACCTCGAGCGAGCTGATGTTCTCGCCGCCGGAGATGATGACGTCCTTGCTTCGGTCCCGGATCTTGACGTAGCGGTCTGGCTCGAGGACGGCGAGGTCGCCGGTGTGGAACCAGCCGCCGGCGAACGCCTCGCGCGTCGCCTTCGCGTTCTTCAAATAGCCTCTCATGACGATGTTGCCGCGGATCATGATCTCGCCCATCGTCTTGCCGTCGGCGGGCACCTCGCGCATCGTCGCCGGGTCCATCACCGTCATGCCCTCCTCGAGCGGATAGCGCACGCCCTGCCGGCCGTTCAGCCGCGTCTGCTCGGACAGCGACTCGTTCGCCCAGGACGGCCGCTTCACCGTCACCGTCGCCGGGCCGTACACCTCGGTGAGCCCGTACACGTGCGTGATGTCGAAGCCGATGCGCGCCATGCCTTCGATCATCGAGGCCGGAGGCGCGGCGCCGGCCACCATCGCCCTCACCTTCTGCGTGATCCCTTCGCGCTGCCCGGCCGGCGCGGCGATCAGCAGGTTGTGGACGATGGGCGCGCCGCAGTAGTGGTCGACGCCCTCCTTTCGCATGGCGTCGAAGATCGCCGCCGGCTCGACCTTGCGCAGGCAGACGTGCGTGCCGCCCAGCATCGCCAGCGTCCACGGGAAGCACCACCCGTTGCAGTGGAACATCGGGAGCGTCCACAGGTAGCGCGGGAAGTTCGGCATGTTCCACGTCGCGGCATTGCAGACGGCGTTGAGGTAGGCGCCGCGGTGGTGCGTGACCACGCCCTTGGGATCGCCGGTGGTGCCGGAGGTGTACGACACGGCGATCGCGTCCCATTCGTCGCGCGGGCCCTCGAGCCGGGGCAGCGGCTCGTGGGCCGCCAGCAGCGCTTCGTACTCGTGCGTGCCGACGCGTTCGCCGGGACCGGCGTACTCGCTGTCGCAGACGTCGATCACGACCGGCGCGCGGCCGTGCTCGTCACGCAGGATGCGCAGGGCCCGGCCGATCGTGGGGGCGAGCTCGCGGTCGGTGACCAGCACGGCGCACTCGCAGTGGTTCATCTGCCAGGCGAGGAGCGCGGCGTCGAGCCGCGTGTTCAGGGTGTTGAGGACGGCGTTCAGCGCCGGCACTGCATAGTGCAGCTCGACCATCTCGGGCGTGTTGTGCAGCATCGCGCTGACCGTCGTGCCGCGGCCGACGCCCAAGGAACGCAGCGCCGCGGCGAGGCGCGCCGAGCGCTCACGCGTTTGCCGCCACGTGTGCCGCCGCGACCCGTGCACCACCGCCTCCAGGTCGGCGAAGACCTCGCCGCTCCGCTCGACGAAGCTCACCGGCGACAGGGCCACGAAGTTGGCCGCGTCGCGGCCGAGATCCTGTTCGTAGATGTTCATCGCGTGAGGGCCCCGTGCGCTCCGATGTTAGCGGCGCCACCGCCGTCGCGGAGCGTGACGAAGCGCGCCTCGAACTCGGCCCGCTCGGCCCAGACGAAGCGGACAGCGTCGATGAAGGCGAGGAGCAAAGGAACCATCAGCCAGAAGAAGAGCGCATGCAGAGCGCCACGGCGCTTGTTGCCGAGGTAGAACCAGTGTGCACCGAACCAGCCGAACACGAGCGCGAGGACCACCGCCAGCGCCCGCGAGCGGCGCCTCGCATCGTCGAGCCAGGGGATGCCGAGCCGCTGGAAGACGCGTCGCCACGCATAGCGCAGCGGCGGAGCGGACTGTCGCATCAGCGCAAAGAGAAAGACGTCGCCCCAGGCGATCGGCCACAGGCGCACGGGGGCAGCGTGCGCCGAGCCGTCGGGACCGAAGCAGACGAGCCCGCCGATGCGCCGGCGCGGGTCGCGGATCCAGAGGGTCTTCCAGCCGGGGCCGCGCGGTTGCGGCAGCGCGGCCTCGAACGTCGGCCCGAGAACCGGCGCGAGGCGAGCGACCAGCTCGGGCGCGACCGCAGCGCCGCCGAGGATGGCGAAGACGAGCCGCTGCCGCGGCAGGTGGGCAAGCGCCTGCTCGATCTCCCACAGCACGCCCGGCGACGCGCCGACCCGCACGACCACCAGCCGAGCCTTGGCCATCAAGGCCATCACACGGCCCTGCCACTGATCGTGGTCGACGTAGAGCCGGGCGGCGCCTAGCTGGGGCAGCGGCTCGCCCGGCTTGCCAATCGCGACCACCGGCCCGACCCGGCCGAGGACGTCGGCCATCTCCTGCTCCGGCGAAGGCGGCCGCAGTAGCTGCATGTACCGGCGCATCAGCGCCGAACCCGCATCGTCGACCTGGGTCTCGTCGTCGTCGCGGAAGGAGCGCAGGTAGAGCACGGGCGGGCGCGGGTCGAGTGCCATGGCCTCGTCGGCGCTCGGCGCGTCGTGCTGGCGGCTCCTGCGCCAGAGCCGCCACGACAGGAGGAACAAGGCCGAGCCGGCGATGGCTACGCCGAAGTCCCAGGCCTGGCCGATCTCGCTCTCGACGTTGAAGCTGCCTTCGAGGAGCCCGTAAAGGAGACCCGGAGCCATGACGTTGGCCAGCAGCAGCTGCAGGGCGATGGCGCGGCGCCGCGCCGGCTTGCGCAGCGACCCTGTGGAGCCACAGCCGGCCGCGAGCACGAGCAGACCGAGGGCCGCGACGTTGACCGCCACAAGGAGAGCGAGGGCGAAGGGGACGAGACGCTCCGCGGACAAGGGCCATTGCCCTGCCGCCCGCTCCGAGAGCATGCCGATCGCCAGGCCGGCCGCGGCGACGAGGGCCATCCCGAGCAGCTTCAGGCGCCGATCCTCTTTCGGGGGGGGCGGCCTGCGATCGGTCGGCGCTGCCATGGCCTCGCTCGCCCTACCCGGCGGCCAGCGCCTGGTCGATGTCCCACAGGATGTCGTCGACGTGCTCGAGTCCGACCGAGAGCCGGATCATGTCCGGCAGGACGCCCGCCGCGAGCTGCTGCGCCTCGTCGAGCTGCCGGTGCGTGGTCGAGGCCGGGTGGATGATCAGCGTGCGCGTGTCGCCGATGTTGGCGAGATGGCTCATCAGCCGCGCCGCCTCGATGAAGCGAACCCCCGCCGCCATGCCGGCGGCGGCTCCCGCCGCGCTCGCCTTGACCCCGAACGCGAGCAGCCCCGAAGCGCCGGCCACACCGCCGAAGCTGCGCATCTGCCGGACGACGAGGCCATGCTGCGGGTGCTCGGGCAGGCCGGGGTAGTTGACCCAGCTCACGCGCGGATCCGACTGCAGGAAGCGCGCGACGGCGAGCGCATTGCGGCAATGCCGTTCCATGCGTAGCGGCAGGGTCTCGACGCCCTGCAGGATCTGCCAGGCGCTCATCGGCGACAGCGCCGCGCCGTAGACGCGCAGCGTCTCCATCCGCGCCCGCATCGAGAAGGCGAAGTCGCCGAAGGTCTCGAAGAACCTTACCCCGTGGTAGCCGCGCGAAGGCTCCGTCATGCCCGGGAACTTGCCGTTGTCCCAGGGGAAGCGGCCGCTCTCGACCATCACGCCGCCGAGCGTCGTGCCGTGTCCGGCCAGGTACTTGGTGGCCGAGTGCACGACGATGTCGGCGCCGAAGCGGATCGGGTTGCACAGGAAAGGCGACGGCACTGTGTTGTCGATCACCAGTGGAATGCCGTGCGCGTGCGCGACCTCGGCGACGGCAGCGATGTCGAGGACGGCCAGGCTCGGGTTGCCGAGGCTTTCCGCGAAGACGGCGCGCGTCTCGGGCCGGATCGCCGCGGCGAAGGCCTCGGCCGAGGCGCCGTCGACGAAGGTGGTGCGGATGCCGAGCTTCTCAAGGTTGACGGCCAGCATGCTGACGCTGCCGCCGTACAGGGCGCCGGCGGCGACGACGTGGTCGCCCTGCTGCAGGAGGGTCAGCAGGGCGATGGCCTCGGCCGCCATGCCGCTCGCCGAGGCCAGCCCGGCCCGGCCGCCTTCGAGCGCGGCGACGCGCTCCTCGAGCGCGGCGACGGTCGGGTTCGAGAGACGCGAATAGACGTTGCCGAAGGTCTGCAGGTTGAAGAGGCACGCGGCATGGTCGGCGCTGTCGAACACGAAGCTGGTCGTCTGGTAGATCGGCAGCGCCCGCGCCCCGGTCGCGGCATCGGGGATCTGCCCGGCGTGGATGGCCAGCGTCTCGGGCTGGAACGTGCGGTCGGCCATCGTGGGAACGCGCCGCTCAGACGGGGCGCCGCGCCGAGACGATGCCGGTGTTGACGCCGGCCCAGTGCAGGCCGCCGAACAGGCGCGCGTGCTCGATCTTGACGCAGCGATCCATCACCACGTCGAGCCCGGCCGCGGCGGCGAGCGCCGCCGCCGCCTCGTTGCGGACGCCGATCTGCTGCCACAGGCAGCGTGCGCCGATGCCGACGGCCTGCTCGGCGATCGGCATGACGTCCTCGGTGCGGCGGAACACGTCGACGATGTCGACCGGGACGTCGATCGTGGCGAGGCTGGCGTGGCAGCGCTCGCCCAGGATCTCGGGGTAGCGCGGGTTCACCGGAATGACCCGGTAGCCGTGCGCCTGCATGTACCTGGCGGCGAAGAAGCTAGGCCGGTGCCACTCGGCCGAGAGGCCGACGACGGCGATCGTCCGCGCGGCGCGAAGGATGCGGCGAAGGGTGGCGATGTCGTCGGGCATTCGGCGGCCGCGAGCGGCGGCGCGCCGCGGCCGCCGACCTTACCCGAAACGCCCGGCGGCGGTCAAAGCGCCGGCGCGTGGTCCGCGGTCGGCTGCGGGGCGGTCGCGCCGGCCGCTTCGCCGCCCGGAGCGCCGGCCGCGGTCCACCACTCTGGATGGGCGCGACGCGCAGCCACGTCCGCGTGCAGCCGGCGGAGCGCCGGTGCGCTGGAGAGCAGATCCAGGCGGTCCTCGTTGCCCAACGCGGACGGCCCCTCGCGAAGGGCGAGTTCGACCCGCAGCGATTCGGCCACCGCCTTGGTGGCCGTTGCCGGCGGGCGCCGGGGCAGCGCGCCCAGCACGCGGTCGAGGACGCGCGCGTCGTTCACCGCGGTCAGGATCGTCGCGAGCGCTGCGGCAACACGTGCCGCCTCCTGCGCCGCGATCTCGAGGACCGGCGGCACCCGGTGTTCGTCGGGCGTAAGGAGCAGGTCCTTCTGCCGCAAGGCCCGGCCCAGCTCGCGACGGCTGCCCCAGACGGACAAGGGGGTCGCAGCCAGCAGGCCGAACAGGATCGGCGACAGCCACCACGGGAAGGCCGAACTCGACACGACGATGGCGCCGATCCACAGGAGGGCGAGGATGGTGTGCGCTCCGTGCCGGGCCCAGGCCTCGCTCCAGGAGGTGGCGCGGTCATCGCGCGGCGGCGACTTCCAGGCCAGGCGCCAGCCGGTCAGCGCGGCGAGGACGAACTGCGTGTGGAACACCATGCGCACCGGCGCCAGGAGCATGGAGTGCAGGAACTCGATGAAGGCGCTGAACAGGAGCCGGCGCACGCCGCCGAAGCGACCCGCCTCGCCGCGCATGACGATGGCGAGCAGCGACAGCGCCTTGGGCGCCAGGAGCAGCATCCCCGTGAGGCCGAACAGGGTCAGCATCAGCTTGAGGTTCGCGGCCGGCCAGATCGGGAACAGCTGGTAGGGTTCGATGAAGTACGCCGGGTCGACGCCGGTGTGCTGCGCGAAGAGCAGTGTCGACAGGATCAGGAAGCCCAGCCACAACGGCGAGGACAGGTAAGCCAGCACGCCGGTCAGGAAGGCCGTGCGGTGCACGGCATGCAGGCGCGGCTCGAACATCAGGCGCGAGTTCTGCAGGTTGCCATGGCACCAGCGGCGGTCGCGCTGCAGCTCGGCGACCAGGTTCGGTGGCACCTGCTCGTAGCTGCCCGGGATCTCGTCGGCGACCCAGACCTTCCAGCCGGCCCGGCGCATGAGCGCCGCCTCGACGAAGTCGTGCGACATGATCTCGCCGGACAGCGTGCCCTTGCCGGGCAGGGGCGCGAGGCCGCAATGGGCCACGAACGGCGCCATCCGGATGATGGCGTTGTGGCCCCAGTAATGCGACTCGCCCATTTGCCAGAAGCGCATGCCGGCGGTGAAGAGGGGGCCGTAGGCGTGGGCGCTGAACTGCTGCACGCGGGCATGGAAGGTCTCGTGGCCGACGGCCTTCGGCGCCGTCTGGATGATGCCGGCGTCCGGGTGCGCCTCCATGAGGCGGACCAGCGTCGTCAGGCACTCGCCGGTCATGATGCTGTCGGCATCGAGGACGATGAAATACCGGTACGCGCCGCCCCATCGGCGGCAGAAATCGGCCACGTTGCCCGTCTTGCGGCGCGTGCGCCGCTGCCGCCAGCGATAGTGCAGGCGCAGGGCGCTCGCATCGCCGTCCGGCCCCGCAGCGACGGCGACACGGCGTGCCAGGTCGGTGTAGGCCGCGTGCTCGGCGGCGCGGATGTCCGGGTCGCTGGTGTCGCTGAGGACGTAGACGTCGAAGTGGTGCGACTCGCCGGTGGCGACGAGCGAGTCGATGGTGGCGGCCAGGCCGCCGAAGACGGTGGGGACGTCCTCGTTGCAGATCGGCATCACGATCGCCGTCCGCGCCGCGGCATCGAGCGGACGCACCGGCTCGTCGGCCAGGCCCTGCATGAGCGGGCTCCTGCCCCGCCCGAAGACGATGACCCACGCGCCGAGCACGGCGGTCCAGAAACCGGCCGAGATCCAGGCGAAAAGGATCCCGAACAGGACCAGCAGGCCCTTCTCGGCCAGCGCCGCACCGCGTTCTGGCAGGACCTGGGCCATCGCCTGGGTGCCGACGTAGGCGCCGATCAGCACCAGCACCAGCAGCACCAGGCGACGCAGCACGAGCGGCCGACGGTCGCTTGCCCGGCGTGCCGGACGGCGCGGCTCGTGCCCGAGCAGGCGCCGCAGGGGCCGGCTGAAGGGCCGGCCTGCCCACGGCTCGGCGAGCATCGCCTGGCGCGCGAGCGGCGGATGCGCGACCGGCTCGGTCACGGCCGCTCCGGTTCGGCCGGAAGGATGTAGCTCCATGTCTCCGTCAGTGTCGATTGCTGCTGCTTGAGGTAGGCGCGTAGCTCCACCGGCCTGGCGGCGTCGGTTCGCTTGATGCGAACGGTCATTCGCCACATCCCGCTGACCGGGTTCTTGAACAGGTTGCGCTCGCGCACCTCGGCGTTGGCGTCGGCCCAGACCACCGCTTCGAGGCCCGCGCCCGGCGCCAGCGCGCGCAGCTGCGACCCGTCGAAATCGACCACGTAGTTGATGTCCCCGTCGGGCTTGCGGACGAACCCGCGCCCCCGCCTCGTCTGGACCACCCAGCCGAGCTTGGCAGGAGCCGTGCCCGCCAGCTGCCACCGCATCCGGTAGGCGAAATCGAGCGGCTTGCCGGGCACGGCCGCGGCTTGCGGAACCCAGTAGGCGACGATGTTGTCGTTGGTCTCGTCGGGCGTCGGGATCTGCACCAGCTCGACCCGCCCGGCGCCCCACTCACCCACGGGCTCGATCCAGGCGCTCGGCCGCCGCTCGTAGAGCGCCTCCGGATCCTCGTAGCTCGCCGCCGAGCGGTCGCGCTGCATGAGGCCGAAGCCGCGCGGGTTGTTCATCGAGAAGGAGGTGACCAGCAGGCGGCGCGGATTCACCAGCGGCCGCCACAGCCACTCGCCGTCGGCGGTCTGGACCGACAGGCCGTCCGAGTCGTGGACCTCGGGCCGGTAGTCGTCCCGCCCGGGCTGGTTCTCGCCGAAGGCGAACATGCTGGTCAGCGGCGCCAGGCCGAGCTTGGCGATGCTCTCGCGCACGTACACGCGGGCCGTGACCTGCATGACGTTCTCGGCCCCGGGCGTGACGACGAATCGGTAGGCCCCGGTGACGCGCGGTGAATCGAGCAGCGCATACAGCGTCAGCGAGGTCGCGTTCGGGCGCGGCTTGTCGAGCCAGAACTCGACGAAGCGCGGGAACTCCTCGCCCTGGGGCCCGGCGGTATCGACGGCCAGCCCCCGCGCGGAGAGGCCGTAGACCTGGTTCTTGCCCACGGCGCGAAAGTAGCTCGCCCCCTGGAAGACGAGGACCTCGTCCTTGTAACCCGGCCGGTTGACGGGGTAGTGGACGCGAAAGCCGTTGAACCCGAGACCCTGCAACTTCTGCGGGTCGATCTTGTTCCGGCCGTAGCCGAACTGCCCCGGATCGAAGGCCACCGTGCGCTCGCCGGAGGGCTCGACGACGTTGATGCGGACCGGGTCGGTGCCCGTTCTCCCCTGGTGGAAGAACATGACCTCGAACGGCAGCTTCTCGTCGCGCCAGAGGGCCTTCTCGGGCCGGAAGCGGATGTCTCGGTAGGCGTCGTAGTCGAGGTCGCGCAGCTCGGGCGGGAGCTTGGCGTTCGGCGCCTTGTACGCCTGTGCCGCCAGGGCCCGGGCCCGGTTGCCCACCTCGTCGAGGTCGATGGCAAGCGCCGCTGGCGCCAGGGCCATGAGCACCATTGCGGGGACGACCCGCCGCAAAGCAAGGAACGAGAACGCGCGCATGGGGGTGGAGGGCGTCGGAGCGACGCACTAAGCAAGAACCGGACTCCCGGGCGGCCACACTTGTCACCCGGGGCCGAAGGCCCGCTCCGGCACGCTGGGGGGAAGCCGGAATTCTGCCGGAAGCAACCGGCAGCTTCGCCCCTAGGGCTATGGGCTCCGGGCAGGGGCGACGCCGCCCGCCCGCTATCCGCCTCAGGCGTGCTTGCGATCGAAGAACTGCTCGTCCTCGGTCGAGCCCTTGAGAGCGCCCGTGGAGGCGTCCCGCTCGATGGTCGTCGTCACCGCGTCGAAGTAGCCGGTGCCGACCTCGCGCTGGTGCTTCACGGCGGTGAAGCCCTTGTCCGCCGCCGCGAACTCGGCTTCCTGGAGCTCGACGAAGGCGCTCATGCTGTTGCGCGCGTAGCCGTGAGCCAGGTGGAACATCGAGTAGTTCAGGCTGTGGAAGCCGGCCAGGGTGATGAACTGGAATTTGTAGCCCATGGCGCCCAGCTCGCGCTGGAACTTCGCGATCGTGGCGTCGTCGAGGTTCTTCTTCCAGTTGAAGCTGGGCGAGCAGTTGTACGCGAGCAGCTTGCCCGGGTACTTGCGGTGGATGGCCTCGGCGAAGGTCTTCGCGAACGCGAGATCCGGCTTGCCGGTCTCGCACCAGACCATGTCGGCGACATCGGAGTACGCCAGGCCGCGCGACACGGCCTGTTCGAGCCCCGGACGGGTGCGGTGGAAGCCCTCGATGGTGCGGTCCCCGGTGAGGAACGGCTTGTCGTTGTCGTCGACATCGCTCGTGACGAGGTCGGCGGCCTCGGCGTCAGTTCGGGCGATGACCAGGGTCGGAACGCCCATCACGTCGGCGGCGAGGCGCGCGGCGGTCAGCTTGGCCACCGCTTCACGGGTCGGCACGAGAACCTTGCCGCCCATGTGGCCGCACTTCTTCACCGAGGCGAGCTGGTCCTCGAAGTGGACACCGGCGGCGCCGGCCTCGATCATCGACTTCATCAGCTCGAAGGCGTTGAGGACGCCGCCGAAGCCGGCCTCGGCGTCGGCGACGATGGGCGCGAAGAAGTCGATGTCGTCCTTGCCCTCCGACCACTGGATCTGGTCGGCGCGCGTGAACGTGTTGTTGATCCGCTTGACGACCAGGGGCACCGAGTTGGCGGGGTACAGCGACTGGTCCGGGTACATCTCGCCGGCGATGTTGGCGTCGCCGGCGACCTGCCAGCCGGAGAGATAGATCGCTTTCAGTCCGGCCTTGACCTGCTGCAGCGCCTGGTTGCCCGTCAACGCGCCGAGCGTGTTGACGAAGGGCTCGGTGTTGACCAGGCTCCACAGCTTCTCGGCGCCGCGCCGCGCCAGCGTGTGCTCGACCGGCACCGATCCGCGCAACCGGACGACGTCGGCCGCCTCATAGCTGCGCGTGATTCCCTTCCAGCGCGGATTGGTGGTCCAGTCCTTGTTCAAGGCGGCGGCTTGTTCTTCGCGGTTCGTGGTCGGCATGGGAGCTCCTGCAGGGTTGAAACGACTGGATCCAGACTAACGTGTCGCCGCGCTACACGCGATGTGTGCGCCGGGCTTCGTGGGATGAAATAATGACGCCGTGACAACCACTTGCGACCACTTATCGCATGATGAATCAGGATCCTCCACGATGAGAAATTATGCGGCAGAGCAGCATTCATCTTTCTCGCAATACGGAATTTGCCTTTTCTGATGCGAAACTTCGTGAGACAGCCGACATCTTCTAGACTCGGCGGTCCGCTGGTCTCGCCGCCACGCTCACTAGGAGAAGACATGCACAAGGACCCGAACCCCGCCGCTGCTCCCGCGTCCGCCGCCCCGGTCGTTGCCGCGCCCGAGAAGCTCGACGCCTTCTGGATGCCGTTCACGGCGAGCCGCCAGTTCAAGAACGCGCCGCGCCTGCTGGCCAAGGCCAAGGACATGCACTACTGGACGCCGGAAGGGCGCCAGGTCCTCGACGCCGTGGCGGGACTGTGGTGCGTCAACGCCGGCCACTCGAGGCCGAAGATCGTGCGGGCCATCGCCGAGCAGGCGGCGGAGATGGATTTCGCGCCGCCCTTCAACATGGCGCATCCCAAGGCCTTCGAGCTTGCCGAAAAGCTCGTCGCGCTGACGCCGAAGGGACTCGACAAGGTCTTCTTCACCAACTCGGGCTCGGAGTCCGTCGACACCGCGCTGAAGATGGCGATCGCCTACCACCGCGCCCGCGGCGAAGGGCAGCGCACGCGCCTCATCGGCCGCGAGCGCGGCTACCACGGCGTGAACTTCGGCGGCATCTCGGTCGGCGGCATCGCCGGCAATCGCAAGACCTTCGGCGGCATGCTCGGCGGCGTCGATCACCTGCGCCACACCCACGACCTGGCCAGGAACGCGTTCACACGCGGCATTCCCGAGCATGGCGCGGAGCTCGCCGACGATCTCGAGCGCATCGTCACGCTGCACGACGCATCGACGATCGCGGCCGTCATCGTCGAGCCGGTGGCCGGATCGACGGGCGTCCTGATTCCGCCGAGGGGCTACCTCGAGCGCCTGCGCGCCATCTGCGACAAGCACGGCATCCTGCTGATCTTCGACGAGGTCATCACCGGCTTCGGCCGCCTCGGCTCGCCGTTCGCTGCCACGCACTTCAACGTCACGCCCGACCTGATGACGGTGGCCAAGGGCATCACCAACGGCTGCGTGCCGATGGGCGCGGTTTTCGCCAAGCGGGCGATCCACGACGTGTTCATGAACGGACCGGAGCACATGGTCGAGTTCCCGCACGGGTACACGTACTCGGCGCACCCGCTCGCGTGCGCCGCGTCGCTGGGCACGCTCGAGACCTATGCAGATGAGGATCTGCTGACGCGCGCTTCCCGGATGGCGCCGGCGTTCGAGCACGCGGTGCATTCGCTGCGCGAGTCGCCGCACGTCATCGACATCCGCAACATCGGCCTGGTCGGCGCGATCGAGATGGAAGGGATCCCGGGTGCTCCGGGCAAGCGTGCCTTCGAGATCTTCCGCGAGTGCTTCGAGCGCGGCGTCCTGATCCGCGTCACCGGCGAGATCATTGCCCTGTCGCCGCCGCTGATCGTCGAGGAGACGCACATCGACCAGGCGATCAGCACCATCGCCGACGTCCTGAAGAAGCAGGGCTGAGGCCGACCCGCAGCGCAGTCGCAGCGCCGCGCGCGCGAGGATGAAGAGCGGCCGCGAGCCGCCCCCGGCCATGCCCGACGCCTTCCTTCGGATCCGCAACCTGGTCAAGGACTTCGACGGCCACCGCGCCGTCGACGACGTCTCGATCGACATCGGGCAGGGCGAGGTCTTCGCCCTGCTCGGTTCCTCCGGCTGCGGCAAGACGACGCTGCTGCGGATGCTGGCCGGCTTCGAGACGCCGACCTCGGGCTCGATCTCGCTGGCCGGACGGGACCTCGCCGGGCTGGCGCCCTACGCGCGGCCGATGAACCTGATGTTCCAGAGCTACGCGCTCTTTCCGCACCTCAGCGTGTTCGACAACGTCGCTTTCGGGCTGCGCCGCGACGGCCTGCCGAGGGCGGAGATCGCCGCCCGCGTCGAGTCGATGCTGAAGCTGGTCCAGCTCGGCGCACTGGCCCGGCGCAAGCCGCACCAGCTCTCCGGCGGCCAGCAGCAGCGCGTCGCCCTGGCGCGCAGCCTGGCGAAGAAGCCGCAGCTGCTCCTCCTCGACGAACCGCTCGGTGCGCTCGATCGCAAGCTGCGCGAGGAAACGCAGATCGAGCTCGCCCACATCATCGAGGAGGTCGGGGTCACCTGCGTGATGGTCACGCACGACCAGGAAGAGGCGATGACGATGGCCTCGCGCATCGCCGTCATGGACGCGGGGCGCTTCCTGCAGGTCGGTCCGCCGGCCGAGATCTACGAGGCGCCGGCGAGCCGCTTCGTCGCCGACTTCATCGGCAACGTCAACCTGATGGACGGCACCGTGGCCGAGCACGCGGCGGGGCACGTCGTCGTCGACTGCGGCGACGTGCGGCACCGCGTGGTGCAGGCCGTCGAGGGCGGGATCGGCACGGCGGTGACGGTGGCGCTGCGGCCGGAGAAGATCCGGATCGCGGCCGACGCCGACCCGGTCGCCGGCGAGGGGCTGCCGATCGGGCCTAACATGGTCCGCGGCACGGTCAAGGACCTCGCCTACTTCGGCAGCTACACCGTCTACCACCTGCTGCTCGCCGGTGGCCGCACGCTGAAGATCAGCCAGAGCAACACCGAGCGGCAGGGCAGCGTCGCCCTGGCCTGCG
>NZ_JANODC010000310.1:0-4524 GCF_031412495.1 Rhizobacter sp.
GAACTGGGCCCAGCTCACGTCCCCGTGGTTGGCCAGGTGCCAGATCCCCGACGCGCGATCGACGACGAGGTCGAGGCAGACGTTGACGAGGTCCGGAACGTAGGTCGGCGAGATGCGCACGTCGTCGGCGGCGCGGAACTCGCGGCCGGCGGCGAGCGCGTCGAGCGCGTGGACGAGGAAGTTGTGGCGGTCCCATGGCCCGAAGAAGGCGCTCGTGCGCACCACCATCGCGGCGGGATGGGCGGAGAGCACCGCCGCTTCGGCGGCGGCCTTGCTGCGGCCGTAGCAGTTGAGCGGCGCCGGCACGTCGCTCTCGACCCAGGGCCGGTCGCCATCGCCGCTGAAGACCTGGTCGCTCGAGAAGGTGACGAGGCCCACCCCGGCCTTCGCGCATTCCGCCGCGAGCACCGCGGGGCCGCTGGTGTTCTCGCGCAGGCAGCGTTCGCTGTCGCTCTCGGCATCGTCGATGCGGACGTAGCCGCTGGTGTTGACGACGGCCCATGGCTTCCACCGCGCCAGCGCCGCCGCCACCGATGCGGGATCGGCGATGTCCATGTCGCGGCGATCGAGCAGGCGGAAGGCGAGGTTGCGCTGCCGGCACACGGTCGCGAACGCCTTGCCGAGCGTCCCGGTCGCGCCGCTGATCAGGATCGGCGTCATCCGCTCCGGTGCCATCGGCGCGCGGTGCCCGGCGAGCTGCGTCACGAGGGCGCGCGTGGCCACCGGTCGGGCAATGAAGCGCTCCGGCCGCCGCCACCAGCCTTCGCCCTGCAGCACGGGGTGGCTCGGCGTCCGGCCGGCCGCCAGCTCCTGCATGAGCGAGGCCAGTGCCGTCGGCCGCGGCAGCGGCGCGCGGATGTCGTACGGCCCCGGCTCGTAGTAGCCCTTGCACGCCGTCGACAGGCAGTTCCAGTCGAAGGCACCGAGCAGCGACCACGCCGTCACGCCGCGGATGTCGGCGCCGGCCTTGCGCGCCCCTTCGGCGGCGCGCCAGATCTCGAGGAACCAGCGCAGCTGGTCCTCGCGCTTGGCGTCGATGTGCGCCTCGGTCACGGCAAGCGGAATGCCGTAGCGCTGCCACGCCTCGGCCAGCAGCGGGCCGACGCCGGGTGCGTGGTTGGCGAGGACGCGCACCGATTCGATGTCGACGAAGCCGGCCCGGCCGCGCCCCTCGGCCGGGAAGCGGTCGAAGCGGTGGTCGATCCAGCGGTCGCTGGTCACGTAGTAGTTGATGCCGATGATGTCCGGCGGGCAGGGGTTCTCGGCGAACCAGAGCACGTCGCTCTCGTCGGCGCCGCTGCCGACAAGGTAGCCCCACAGCGGGTGCGCGCGGTCGACGCGGCCGCAGAGAAGGTCCCAGGCCAGCCAGCGCCGCTCGTTGTAGAAGTCCACCGTCTCAGCCATGCGCTCGGTGCCGTAGCTGCGGCCGAGGTCGTCGGTCTGGATCAGCTTGGCACCCGGATTGACGCGCCGGATCGCCTGCATCGACAGCACCGTGGCGCGGCACTCGTTCAGCAGCGCCTTGACGAACGAGAGGTCGTCGCTGGCGTGCGGGTACCAGACGCCGTAGAGGGCGCTGAAGCGCGCCGTCGTCAGCGGCTCGTTGACGGGCGTCCAGTACTCGACCCAGGGGAAGCGGGCCGCGACGGCGCCGGCGAACTCGGCCAGGCCGGGGGCGAACCCGGGATCGATCAGGTGCGTGTGCTGCGGGCCGCTGCCGTGGTGGACCAGGCCGACGATGGGCGAGATGCCGAGGCGGCGCAGCGCCGGCAGGCGCTGGTCGGCGAAGCGCCAGTCGGCGCCGTCGGGGCCGTCGGGGGCGGTGCGCTCCCACAGCACCGGGTAGCGGATGGCCCGGATGCCGAGGGCGGCGAAGCGCTCGAGATCGTCCTCGCGGTCGATGTGGCCGCTGCGGTCGAGCTGGGTGAAGTAGGCGTCGGCGACACGGTTGACAGTGCACTCGACGCCGCCCCACAGCTGCAGCGCGGACGCCGCGGGCTGGGGAGGGGAAGAAGGAGGGAGGGACATGCTGTTGTTCGGGTTGTGGCCGGTCCGGCACGCGGGCCGCGATTCCTGGCGGCGCTGGCCGCGCCGGCTAGGGCTCGTTCACGGTCCTGCGCAGTGAGCTCGGTGCATTCAGGGAGGCCCGGTCGGCGACGCCGACGCCGAGCCGCGACACGAGTTCGGCGCCCAGCCACCCGGTCACGACCAGGAGCCCGGCGCCGAGGAACGACAGCGCCAGCGCGACGCTGCCCGGGGGAGTGACCGAGTTCGGCCGCACTAACCAGCTGGCGACGTAGAGCAGCGCGACGATGCCGTAGCCGACGCCGTGCATCGCACCGATTCGCTTGGCCCGCGCGTCGGCGGGAAGCGCGAGCCAGTCGATGGTCCCGAACGGCGCCGCGACCAGCGCGCCGACGAGGCCGGCGGACAGGGTCCAGTAGGCGGCCGAGACCATCGACTCGCTGTCGGACAGCAGGTGGATGAAGTCGAACGCGGACGCTGTCGCCATCAGGCCGACCGGGAAGACGGTCAGCATCCGGTGGATGGGGTGTCCGAGCAGCTGGGCTCTGCTTTCCATGATCGGTAGTCGCACGACGGCAGTTAGCAAGTCGCGTACCTTGCCGGAGGAAGGGAGATTCAGCGGCGGCAGCCGGGTTCCCAGCGCGGTACGGGACCATGGCGACGGCCCCCTGATCGCCGGGGCACGTGGCTTGCCGAATCGCGACCTCCCCACAGTGAGCAAAAGGAACCACATGTTCGCCCACAACAAGCGCCTCCAGTACACCGTCCGCGTCGAGGAAACGAACCCCGGGCTGGCCAACCTGATGCTCGAGCAGTTCGGCGGTCCGCAGGGCGAGCTGGCCGCGGCCTGTCGCTACTTCACGCAGTACCTCGCCGAGGACGACCCCGGCCGCCGCGACATGCTGATCGACATCGCCACCGAGGAGCTCAGCCACCTCGAGGTCATAGGCACCATCGTCGCCATGCTCAACAAGGGCGCCAAGGGCCGCATCGCCGAGGGCATCGACAGCGAAGCCGACATGTACCGGCAGATCTCGGGCCACGGCAACAGCTCGCACGTGACTCAGGTGCTCTACGGCGGCGGCCCGCCGCTCACCAACTCCGGCGGCCAGCTCTGGAACGCCGGCTACATCGACACCATCGGCGATCCGGCCGCCGACCTGCGCAGCAACATCGCCGCCGAGTCGCGCGCCAAGATCGTCTACGAGCGCCTCATCAACCTGACCGACGATCCCGGCGTCAAGGAGGCGCTCGGCTTCCTCATGACGCGCGAGATCGCGCACCAGCAGCAGTTCGAGAAGGCGCTGTACTCGATACAGCCGAACTTCCCGCCCGGCAAGCTCGCCGGCATGCCCGAGTTCACCAACGTCTACTTCAACATGTCCCAGGGCGACGGCGACACGCGCGGCCCGTGGAACAACGAGCCGACGTTCGAGTTCCGCGAGGCGGAGCCGGCGGTCGACGGCGGCAGCGGCATGCCCGAAGTCAACCTCGCCGCCGAGGAGATGGAGGTCGCGACGCAGGCCGGGAGCCGCCTGCAGTCCGACCCGACGAGCGACCCGATGACGGGTGCGATGCTCGGCATGGACGGCCAGTCCGGCATCGCCGGTGCGATGAGCGGCGGCGCGGCCGGCGTGGACCCGAAGGCTGCCAAGAAGAACGCGGAGTCGCCGATGCCGGCGGCGAAGAAGAAGTCGGCGACCTCGGGCTCGCCGGGCCGCTCGCGGTCGTAGGGGCGGAAGCGCCGCACAGTGGCGCCGCCATAAAGATGGGGCGGCACCTGCCGCCCCATTCGTCGTCCGCGGCGCGTTCCGCGCCGGTCAGGATTGCATTTCGGCGACCGAGGCGTTTCCCTTGACCGTGAGGCCCGGTGCGGACGTCGCCGGCTGCATCGACTTGCAGATGCGCTTGAAGGCGGCGAGGGCCTGGCCGACGACCTGGTCCATGTTGTAGTACTTGTAGGTCGCCAGGCGGCCGACGAAGGTGACGTTCGTCATGCGCTCGGCCTCGGCCTCGTACTTCTTGTAGATGAGCGCGTTCTCGGCGCGCGGCACCGGGTAGTACGGGTCGCCTTCGGCCTGCGGGTACTCGTACACGATCGACGTGCTGGCGTGCGACTGACCGGTGATGTGCTTGAACTCGCTGATGCGCGTGTAGCCGTAGTCGTTCGGATAGTTCACCGTGCCGACCGCCTGGAACTGCTCCTGGGCCAGCGTCACATGCTTGAACTCGAGGCTGCGGTACGGCAGCTTGCCGTGCTTGTAGTTGAAGAAAGCATCGATCGGCCCGCTGTAGACCATGTGATTCCACGGCAACAGGTCGCAGACCTCGCGGTAGTCGGTGTTGAGCATGATCTTTATGTTCGGATGCGAGAGCATCTTCTCGAACATGCGCGTGTAGCCGTTCTTCGGCATCGCCTGGAAGGTGTCGGCGAAGTAGCGGTCGTCGCGGTTGGTGCGCGTTGGCACGCGCGCCGTCACGCTCGCGTCGAGCTCGGAC
>NZ_JANODC010000311.1:0-15458 GCF_031412495.1 Rhizobacter sp.
CTTCGGCCTGCGCCGCTTCACGAAAGGGCGCGACCGGCCGCTCGGCGCGGTCGCCGGCGTGTTGCAATCGGTGCTCGAGATCCTGGAGCGGGGCGAGAGCCACGTCGGCGTCGCGACCGACCACGTCGTCGAGTCGTTCCGCAACGGCCTCTGGCCCGGTTACAAGACGGCAGCCGGGATCGAGCCGGCGCTGCTCGCCCAGTTTCACCCGCTCGAGGACGCGCTCGCCGCGATGGGCATTGCCGTCTGGCCGATGGTCGAGCTCGAGGCCGACGACGCGCTGGCCTCGGCGGCGCGCCTCGCGGCGGCCGACCCGCGCGTCGAGAAGGTCTGCATCTGGACGCCCGACAAGGACCTGGCGCAGTGCGTCCGGGACGACCGCGTCGTGCAGGTGGACCGGCGCGCGAAGCAGATCCGCGGCGCGGCGGCGGTGCGCGCGAAGTTCGGCGTCACGCCGGAGCTCATCCCCGATTTCCTGGCGCTGGTCGGCGACGTCGCCGATGGCTACCCGGGCATCGCCGGCATCGGACCCGTGGGCGCGGCGCAGCTGCTCAACCGGCACGGCCCGATCGAGGCCTTCCCGGCCGCGCTGCTCGGCGAGCGTCGAGCCGAGGCGCTGCTGTTCAAGCGGCTGGCCACGCTGCGTACCGATGCGCCGCCCTTCGCCGACGTCGAAGCGCTGCAGTGGCGCGGGCCGACGGCGGCATTTCCCGACTGGGCCGGGCGCATGAACACGCCGCGCCTGCTCGACCGCTGCGAGAAGGCGGCGGCCGCGTTGCTTCCGGCCTGATCAGGCAGCGCTGCGCGCGAGCGCCCTCAGCTGCTGGTCGAGCAGCGGTGCGAGCACGCCGCGCAGCATCGCCTCGCGCCCGCCCGGCGGCGCGAAGCGGGCGAGCTGCCCTGCGCTCGCCAGATGCGCGAAGCCGTGCACGACCGACCAGATCGAGATCAGCGCGTGGCGCTGCGCCTCGCTGAGGGGCTTGCCGGCCGAGAGGGCGAACAGGTCGCGCACGCCCTGCTCGAGCGCGGCGAACGCGGCGTGGGCGCTGCGCGCGAGCGCCTCGTCCTTCTTCGGGCCGGTGCGGAACATCAGGCCGAAGCGGCCGGGGTAGCGCAGCGCGAAACCGACATAGCCCACACCCTGCTCGCGCAGGCGCGCCACCGGGTCGCCTCCGCCGCGCGCGTTGCCGGCCTCGAGGGCCGCGGTCAGGCCGTCGAAGGCCAGCGTCGCGACCGCGGTCAGCAGGCCGTCGGCGTCACCGAAGTGATGCGCCGGGGCTGCCGGCGAGACACCGGAGCGGCGGGCCACCTCGCGCAGCGAGAAGCCGTCCAGGCCGCGCTCGGCCAGCACCGTCTCGGACGCCTCGATCAGGGCTTCGCGCAGCGCGCCGTGGTGGTAGGCGTCGCGCGACGCCGCTGGCTTGCGGCGGCGGGCTGGGGCAGGCTTGGCAGCAGAACTTGACACTGTTCAAATTATACTCTATGGTTCATTTGAACAGTGTCTAGATGGGCCCGACAGGCCCCCGCAGAGAAAGCCAAGCCATGAATGCATCGTCGATCGTCGCCCCCGAGCTCGTCTTCCGGATCGCCAACGCGGCGGCGCTGGTCGCCTGGCTCCTGCTCGCCGCGTCGTTGTGGAGCGCGCGCCGGGCGCCGGCCCTGCGCTTTGTCGCCGGCCGGGCGGTGCCGATCGCCTTCGCCATGGTCTACGTGCTCCTCTTCGCCAGCCACGGCATGGGCGGCGGCGGCTTCGACTCGCTTGCCGCCGTGCAGCGCCTTCTCGCGGTGCCCGCGCTGCTCACGGCCGGCTGGCTGCACTACCTCGCTTTCGACCTCTTCGTCGGCGCTTGGATCGCCGAGCGTGCCGGCGTGCTGGGGATGCCACGGATCGTCGTTCTGCCTCTGCTGGCGCTGACCTTCCTGTTCGGCCCGGCCGGCCTGCTCGCCTTCGCGTTGCTGCGCCTCGTCCCGTTCGGTCGCGGCAGGCCCGGTCCGCTGCCCGCCTGACCCTCGTCCCACCCTTCCATTGCCGAGGAGATCGCCATGACGACCCTGACCTTCGCCGCACCCGGGCCGCTTCCGCCCCCCTGGCTCGCCCGCCTGCGGCAGCTGCCGCGCGAGTTGCTCGCGCGCGAGCGGCGCCTGGCGCTGTACGGCGCGGCCCTGCTCGCGCTGCTGCTGCCGATGGCGCTGGGCTGGGCCGTCGACGACCGCGAGCTGCGCGGCGCCAACGTGTGGATCAAGCCGATGAAGTTCGCGTTCTCGATCGCGGTGCTCTCGCTGACCACGGCCTGGTTCGTCGGCCACCTGCCGGCGGCGCGGCGCGGCGGCCGGGCGGTGCGGCGCATCGCCTGGATCCTGATCGGCGCCGGCAGCTTCGAGCTCGCCTACATCACGCTGCAGGCCGCGCTCGGCCAGGCCTCGCACTACAACGTCGCCGATGCGTGGCATGGCGCGATGTACACGCTCATGGGCATCGGCGCCGTGATCCTGACGGCGACGCAGCCGATGCTGGCGTGGCAGCTGTTCCGGCACCCCGATCCGGCGCGGCCCGCAGCCTACCGGCAGGCGGTGCTGCTGGGACTGACGCTGACCTTCCTGTTCGGCGCCGGCGTCGGCGGCCTGCTGGGCGGCCTGCAGCCGCCGAGCGGCGGCGCGGCGCTGCCGATCCTGGGCTGGTCGCTGGCAGGCGGCGACCTGCGGCCGGCGCACTTCGTCGGCATCCATGCCGAGCAGGTGATCCCTCTCGTCGGCTTCGTTGCAGCGCGTGGGCTGCGCCACCCGCGGACAGCGCTGTGGGCGGCGACCCTCGCCTACGCGGCCCTGTTCGCGGTGCTCGTCGCATGGGGCCTGGCCGGGCGCTAGCGCGACAGCACAAGTCGCCAAAGGCCCTAGACCGAGCCCGCCGTGGCCGGGTCCGCCGCCGGCTTCAGCAGCGCCAGCGACAGCGCGGCGGCGCAGCACGCCATCGCCAGCCACTGTATGGGCCCGAGCGGCTCGCCGTGGATCACGGCGCCCGAGACCATCGCGACCACCGGCACCAGGATCGACGACAGGCCGGCGACGTTGGTGGGCAGCATGCCGACGATTGCGAACCAGCAGACGTTGCCGATCGACATCGGAATCAGGGCGATGTAGCCGATGACCGCGATCGACTGCCAGCTCGGCATGAACCACCGGCCGTCGCCCAGGATCATCGCGCCGATGATCGTCGGCACGGCGGTGATGAGCAGCTGCCAGCCGGTGAGCACGGTCGCCGGAACGTCGACGCCGCTGCGCTTGAGGATCAGCGTGCCGACGGCCCAGCCGAGGCCGGCCAGCAGGCCGAGCGCGAAGCCCGCCGGCGCCTCGGCGTAGGCGGCCAGGCCGGGCCACATGCGGAGCCCGACGGCCGCCCCGCCGAGGCCGACCGCGAGCAGCAGGCGCGGCGTCATCCGCTCGCCGAGGAAGGCCCAGGTGATGAGCGCCGACCAGAGCGGCATGGTGAAGCCCAGCACCGCCGCCAGGCCGGACGGGATGAGGATCGCCGAGTACGTGCTGGCGATGTTCCACAGCACCAGGTAGAAGAAGGTCGCGGTGCAGACCGCCGGCCAGTGCTGGCGCGGGATCGCCAGCGACTGCCCGCGCGCCCTGGCCACGGCGAGCAGGGTGAGGCCGGCGATCAGCACCGCCACGGCGCGGAAGGTCCACACCGAGACCTCGCGGACGGCGTACTGGAAGAGGGGCCAGTTGGTGCCCCAGACCAGCGTCAGGATCGCGAGCAGGACGAGCGCGCGCGGCGGAACGGCCGCCCGTGCGCTCATCGGATGACCCAGCGGTCCCACGCCGACGCCGGCACCGGCTCGCCCCAGAGGTCGACGTGGACCGGCATGCCGGTGCAGGCGGCGACCGCGTGCCGGCCGCGGACGTAGCCGAGGGCGACGCAGCGTCCCGCGGCCGCGCTCCAGCCGGCCGAGGTGATCTCGCCGACAGGCTCGTCGCCGATGCGCAGCGCCTCGCCGCCCCAGAGCCAGGCCTCGGGCGAATCGGCGACGATGGTGACCAGCTTCTTGCGCAGCGGCTCGCCCTGCAGGCGGGCGAGTGCGGCCCGGCCGATGAAGTCGACCGGCTTTCGCAACCGGACGAAAGCCATCGACCCGGCATCGAGGGGCGTCTCGTCAGGGCCGAGCTCGGCGCCCAAGGCGCGCCGGCCGGCCTCGATGCGCAGGGCGTCGAGCGCGTAGTAGCCGGCGTCGACGAGGCCGGCGCCTTCTTCGCCCAGGCCCTCGCTCGCCGCGTGCAGCGCGAGGTGGACGTGGCGGGCCATCTCGATCGGCACGTAGAGCTCGTAGCCGGGCCCGCCGACGTAGCTCATGCGCGCGGCGCGGACGCGGGCGAAGCCGAGATCGATCTCGCGCGTCGTGGCGAACTTCAGCTGCTCCGGGCCGAGCTCGTCGAAGGTGGCCGGCGAGCCGACCCGACTGAGCAGCGCGCGCGCCTGCGGCCCCATCAGCGACAGCACCGCCGTCATGGCGCCGACGTCGGTGGCGATGGCGACCTCGCCGGCCCGTGTCTGGCGGGCGATCCAGTCGAGGTCGCGCGGCGTCTGGCTCGTCCCGGTGACGACCAGGAACCGATCGACGGCGAGGCGGGTGACGGTGACATCGCTCTCGTGGCCGCCGCGCTCGTTCAGCAGCGGCGTGTAGACCATCCGGCCGGGGGCGACGTCCATCTCGTTGGCGCAGAGGCGCTGCAGCAGCGCGAGCGCGTCGCGGCCCTGGAGCAGGATCTTGCCGAAGGAGGTCTGGTCGTAGAGGGCCACCGCCCGGCGCGTCGCCTGCTGCTCGCGGACGACGTCGGCCAGCCACGCCGGCCGGCCGAGCGTGTGCGGGTAGGGCGCGGCGCCCGGCGCCGCGTCGGCGCGGAAGTAGCTCGCCCGCTCCCAGCCGTTCTTCGCGCCGAACACGGCGCCGCGGGCGGCGAGCGCGTCGTACAGCGGGCTGGTGCGCAAAGGCCGGGCCGACTCGAGCTCCTGGCGCGGCCAGCGCATCGCGTAGTGCAGGCCCAGCGTCTCGCCGGTGCGTTCGGCGAGCGCGCGCTTGTTCGAAGTGAATGCGCCGAAGCGGCGGATGTCGACATCGGCGAGGTCGCCGGGCGCCTCGCCGCCGAGGATCCATTCGGCGATGGCCCTGCCGGCGCCGCCCGAGTTGGCGATGCCGGCCGAGTTGAAGCCGGCGGCGACGAAGAAACGGCGCAGCTCGGGCGCTTCACCGAGGATGAAGTTGCCGTCCGGCGTGAAGCTCTCGGGCCCGTTCAGCAGCATCTTGACCTGTGCCGTCTCCAGGCAGGGCGTGCGCCGGAGGGCCGCCGTCATCAGCGGCTCGAACTGCTCCCAGTCCTCGCCGAGGAGTTGGAACTGGAAGGTCGCGGGCACCGGGTCCACGGTCCACGGCTTGGCCTTCGGCTCGAAGCCGCCCATCAGCAGGCCGCCGACCTCCTCCTTGTAGTAGATGCAGCCGTCGGGGTCGCGCATCACCGGCAGCATCGGGTGCACCCCGGCGACCCGCTCGGTGACGATGTAGAAGTGCTCGGCCGACCAGAGCGGCACGTTGACGCCGGCCAGCGCCCCGAACTGGCGCGCCCACTGCCCGGCGCAGTTGACGACGATCTCGCAGGCGATCTCAACCGTCCCGCCGCCGTGGCGGACCACGAGGCCGGCGACGCGCGGCGGCCCGTTCGCCGCCGCCTCCGTGCGGACGCCACTGACCTCGGCCTCCTCGACGAAGCGCACGCCGCGTTGGCGGGCGCCGCGCGCCAGCGACATGGTCAGGTCGGCCGGGTTGGCCTTGCCGTCGCCGGGGATCCAGATCGCGCCGGCGAGGTCGGAGGTAGCCATCGGCGGGAACAGCTCGCCGGCGCGGGCCGGGCTGATCTCCTCGCACTCGACGCCGAAGCTGCGCGCCAGGGCGAGCTGCCGGCGCAGCACCTGCATGCGCTCGGGCGTCTGCGCGACGTTGACGCTGCCGCACTGCTTCCAGCCGGTGGCCAGGCCCGTCTCCGCCTCGAGCGCGGCGTACAGGCCGATGCCGTAGCGGCTCATCGCCGTCATGGTCCGGTTCGGGCGCATCTGGCCGATGAGGCCGGCCGCGTGCCAGGTCGTGCCGCAGGTCAGGCGCCCCTGCTCGAGGACGAGGACGTCCTTCTCGCCGAGCCCGGCAAGGTGGTAGGCGGTCGAGCAGCCGGCGATGCCGCCGCCGACGACGACGACGCGGGCCTGGCTCGGCAGGGGCAGGGTCATGGCGTCCTCGGGTTCAGCCGAAGCGCAGGGCGACGACGCCGGCGACGATCACGCCGGTGCCGATCGCGCGCTGCAGGCGGAAGCGCTCTTTCAGCAGCACCACGCCGATCAGCGCGGCGAACAGGACCGAGGTCTCGCGCAGGGCCGCGACCGAGGCGATCGGCGCCCGCGTCATCGCCCACAGGGCGATGCCGTACGAGCCGAGCGAGGCGAAGGAGCCGAGCAGGGCAATCCGCCAGCGCTGCTGCACGTAGGCGAGCACCTGGCCCGGCGCGGCCCTTCGCTGCCACAGCACGATCAGAAAGTACGGGATGCCGTCGAACAGGAACAGCACCGCCACGTACTGCAGGGGGTTGCCGGCGGCGCGGGCCCCGAGCCCGTCGACGATCGTGTAGACGGCGATGATCACGGCGTTGGCCAGCGCGAAGCCGAGCGCATGGGCCCGCGAGCCGCTGCCGTGCAGGGCCCGGGCCAACCCGATCAGCAGGACGCCGGCGCAGATGCCGCTGACGCCGAGCCAGACCGACAGCGGCAGGTGCTCGCCGATCAGGTGGCCGCTGGCGAGGGCCACGAGCAGCGGCGCCGTGCCGCGCATGATCGGGTAGGCGAAGCCGAGATCGCCGTGCCGGTACGCGCCGACCAGGGTGATGTAGTAGCCGACGTGGACGAGCAGCGAGGCGATCAGCCAGGGCATGGCAGCGACGTTCGGCAGGCCGACGACCGCGACCATCGCCAGGCCGACGCCGCAGCCGAGGACATGGATCAGGGCGGTGTCGAGCTGCTGGTCGTGGCCGGACTTGATGAGCGCGTTCCACGACGCATGCAGCAGGGCCCCGAACAGGACCGCGGCGACGATCGCCCAGCTCAAGCGGCCGCTGCCGGAAGCGAACAGCGCGCGGCGCGGCTCAGGAAGTGGGCGAGGCTCGGCGTAGGCAGGTCGGCCTGCTTGGCGAGGTCGTCCCACTGGCGCAGCAGCACGGCGTCGCGCGCGCCGGGGGCGGCGATGAAGGCGGCGGCCTCGGCAGCGCTGAAGACGCCGCCCTGCAGCGCCAGGCTGCGCTTCGAGTCTTCGGAAAGCCTCCCGTGGTAGCCAGCGTTGACGCAGCAAAGGTAGCGCTTGGCATCCACGTGCAAGCGGATCGGTTCGAGCACCGCCGCCGGGAACAGGCCGCGCAGGAAGGGCAGGGCGAAGTACTGGTGCGTGTCGTCGATGCCGCGCAGGGTCGGTGTCTCGCCCTGTTCATTGAGAAGATGGCCGAGGTCGTGCAGCAGGCAGGCGGTGACGAGCTCGTCGCCGGCGTCGCTCTGCTCGGCCAGGTGCGCCGTCTGCAGGGCGTGCTCGAGCTGCGTCACCGGCTCGCCGCTGTACTGGGCGAAGCCGTGGCGGGCGAACAGGCGCTCGATGTCGGCGAGGCTCAGCATGGGGGCGGCCCGGATCAGATGGAAGGGTTGCGGTCCTCGGCGGGGCCGAGGGTCGCGAACTGCGACTGCCGGATACGGGTCGCCGTGAGCGCGCCCGCCGACTCGAGGATCGGGTAGGCGACGCCGCAGATGTGCGAGTTGATCCGCTTCAGCTCGCTGATGAGGTCGAGGTGCAGCGAGCTCGTCTCGATGCTCTGGGCGGTATTCCCGCGCAGCCGCGCGATGTGGTTGGCGGCGTACTCGTGCTCGAGGTCGCGGAAATGCGCCTTCTCCTCGAGCAGCCGCTTCGCGTCGCGGACGTGGCCGTCGAGGAAGACGCTCATCGCCAGGCGCAGGTTGGAAAGCAGCCGCTCGTGCAGGTGGACGATCTCGGCCATCCCCGCCTCGGAGAAGCTGCGCGACTTCTTCACCTTCTTCTCCTCGATGTCGATCAGCACCCGCTCGATGATGTCGGCGATCTGCTCCATGTTGATGGTGAAGGAGACGATGTCGGTCCAGCGCCGGCTCTCGTCCTTGGAAAGCGCCTCGCCCGAGATCTGCGTCAGGTAGAACTTGATCGCCGAGTAGAGCTCGTCGACGGTGTCGTCGAGCTTCCTCAGCTCCGCGGACAGGCGCAGGTCGTTGTTGCGGATCACCGGAACGATGCCGCGCAGCATGGTCTCGACGACGTCGGCCTGGTGCAGCGCCTCGCGGGCGGCGCAGGAGATCGCCAACGACGGCATGGTCAGCGCCAGCGGGTCGAGGTGGCGCGGCCGCGTCGTCAGGGCCCCCCCGTGCCCCGTGTCGCGCAGCCAGCGGTCGACGCTGCGCCCGACGAGGCCGGTGAAGCCGATGAAAAGGACCGCCAGGACGATGTTGAAGGCCAGGTGGAACAGGACCACCTGCTGGTGCACGCCGGGCACCAGCTGCTGCAAGAGCACGTGCACCTGGGGCATGAAGAGGACGAAGAGGAGCACGCCGGCGCTCTTGAAGATCAGGTTCCCGAGCGGCAGCCGACGCACTTGGGGCGAGGCGCTGGCGGTCGCCAGCATGGCGAGGATGCCGCTGCCGATGTTGGCGCCGAGCACGAGTCCGAGGGCGACGGACATCGGAATCAGCGCCGAGGTCGCCAGCGTCGCGACGAGCAGGACGATCGCCAGGCTCGAGTACGAGAGCACCGTCAGCACCGCGCCGACCAAAATGTCGAGCAGGATCTCGTTCGGCAGGGCGACGAGGAGCGCCCGGACCGCCGGCGACTCGGTCAGCGGCCGGGTCGCCGCGATGATCAGCTGCAAGGCCAGCGTGATGAGGCCCAGGCCGATGAGGACCCGGCCGACGGCGCCGACACCGCTGTTCTGCCGCGAGATGAAGATGACGACGCCGACGAAGATCAGCAGCGGCGACAGCCACGACAGGTCGAGCGAGAACACCACCGCCATCAGGCTGGTGCCGACGTCCGCCCCGAGCATGACGGCGAGGGCGGCGCTGGTCGTGACCAGGTTCTTGCCCACGAAGGAAGCGACGATCAGGCAGGTCGCCGTGCTCGACTGCACGATGCTGGTGACGCCGAGCCCGGCCAGAAGGGCACGGAAGCGGTTGCTGAAGCTCATCGCCAGGATCCGGCGCAGGTTCTCGCCGAACACGCGCAGCATGCCGGTGCGCACGATGTGCGTGCCCCAGACGAGGAGGGCGATCGCGGCCAGGAGGTTGAGGAGGGCGAGCATTCAGGAAGCGGCGGTGCGGCCGGTGCGCACGGCCTGGGTCGGACCCGCCTCAGCCGACATGGTTCAGGGCCAGTTCGAAAGCGTCGAAGTTGCGCCAGCGCCGGCCCGGGTCGAGGCCCGTAATGCGGCGGTTGACGATGAGCGGCACCCGCTGCTCGGAGACGCCGCCGTGCGAGCGCAGCGGCGCGTCGAGCGCCGAGAGGTCGTGCCGCGACGCCGCGGTGCCGATCACGGTCGAGCGCTCCGAGACGACGACGAGGTCGCCGATCCGGTCGGCAGGGAGCTCGAAGAAAGCAGCCGCCTCCTCGCGGGTGCGCACCGACTCGATCCCGCGCAGCGACGCGATGCGGGCCGCGAGGGTCGAGCGGTCGGTCCCCTCGGGCAGGTAGACGGTGGCAAAGGAACCGAGCGCGCCGTGGTGGACCACGTACGGATCGGTGATCGGAAGTATCACTCTCGACTGTTTCTGGCCGAGCCAGGCGTCGAGGACGTCCTGCAGGTAGACGACGTCGGGCCGGCCGTCCATGCCGGTCTTGGCGCTCATGCCATGGTCGGCGGTCAGGACGATGACGCAGCCCATGGCGTCGAGCTTGCCGAGGTAGCGGTCCATCATCCGGTAGAAGGCGTCGGCGCCATCGGTGCCGGGGGCGTGCTTGTGCTGGACGTAGTCGGTCGTCGACAGGTACATCACGTCGGGGCGACGATCGTGCGACATCAGCTCGACGCCGGCCGCGAACACGAACTCCGAGAGATCGGCGCTGTAGACCGAGGGCACGGGCATGCCGACCCGCTCGACCACCTGCGAGATGCCGTTCTCGTCTTCCGTGGCGTCGTCGGCCTTCTCGGCCGAGAAGCAGATGCCCTTGAGCCGATGGCCGAGAAGCTTGCGCAGCTTGTCCTTGGCGGTGACGACGGCGACCGATTGGCCCGCCTGCGCGAGCTCGGCCAGAAGCGTCGGCGCGCGCAGCCATTTCGGGTCGTTCATCATCACCTCGGTCCCCGTGGCGACGTCGAACAGGTAGTTGCCGCAGATGCCGTGCACCGATGGCGGCACCCCGGTGACGATGGACAGGTTGTTCGGGTTGGTGAAGCTCGGGATCACGCAGTCGGCGACCAGCGCCGTGCCCGCCCCCAGCACTTCCTTCATCCAGGGCATGTGCCCGTGCGCGACGGCCTGGGCGATGTAGTCGGGCTCGCAGCCGTCGACGCACACCACCACCGTGGGCTGGTGCGCCGGCCGGTACGAGCGGCCGTTGACGGTGATCATCGCGTGGCCCCGGCCGGCCGCCGCGTCGGTGCCGGGCCCGGCCGCGCCGCCTCGGCGGACAGCGCCGGGGCGTCCGCGGCCGGCGCCGGGGCCAGCTCGGGCTGATGGTTCCGGATCGTCCGTTCCTTGCTCTCCATGACGTGCCGGAACATGGCCCGGCCGGCAGCCTCGGCGTCGCCCGCGGCGATGGCCTTGACGATCTGCCGGTGCTCGTTGGCCGAGACCGGCATCAGCCCGCCGTCGGCGAGGTTGAGGCGGCGGAACAGGCTCAGCTCCTTGATCAGCTTGCGGTAGACGGCGGTCAGCTTGCCGTTGCCGGCGAGCTCGACCTGGCGGTCGTGGAAACGGAGGTTGAGCAGGTGGTAGGCGTGCGCGTCCTTGGCCTTGACCGCCTGCTCCATCTGGTCGACGAGGCCGCGGATCTCCTTCAGGGCCGCCGGCGCGATCGACTCGGCCAGGCGCCGGCCGACGAGCTCGTCCATCGCGGCGCGCAGGTCGAAGATCTCGATGGCCTCCTCGACCGGCAGGTCGCGGACGAACACGCCGCGGTTCTTCTCGGTGCGCACCAGGCCGGCTTCCTCGAGCATGCGGAAGGCCTCGCGCAAGGGCCCGCGCGAGACCCCGAGCCGGGCGGCAAGGGCGACCTCGGTGAGCTTGGCGCCCGGCTTCAGCTCGCCGGACAGGATCATCCGCTCGAGCTCTTCCTGGACGACGCTCGAGAGCGAGCTCGTCTGCAGCAGCGTGATCGTCGGGTGCGGGGCCGGGGCGGTGGCAACGGTCATGCGGAATTAGAGCGTGCCGAGCGCCGATTGTCAACAATCTTCAAAAAACAGTTGACTCAGTTTCAAGCCGGCCCCTAGACTGCCCCGCGTCGAAGCGGAACGGTCACAGAACTGGCATAGGCTTTGCGGTCGAGCGGCAAATCGCCTATCGGTCAATCAATCAGTCACACAGGGGAGATCTGCATGAACCAGGGAATTCTGAAGGCGCTGCTCGCTGCGGCCCTCGTCACGGTGTCGGCGGCGGCGCTGGCCCAGAAGACGCAGCTCACCGTCTACACCGCGCTCGAGACGGATCAGCTGAAGGCCTACGAGACGGGCTTCAACAAGGTGCATCCGAACATCGAGCTCAAGTGGGTGCGAGATTCGACCGGCGTCATCACCGCCAAGCTGCTTGCCGAGAAGGCGAATCCCCAGGCCGACGTGGTCATGGGCGTCGCCGCCTCCAGCCTCGCCCTGCTGGACTCGCAGGGCATGCTGATCCCCTACGCGCCGCTGAATCTCGACGCGATCATGAGCGCGTACCGCGACAAGGCGAAGGTCCCGGCGTGGTTCGGCATGGACGTGTGGGGCGCGACGGTCTGCTTCAACACCGTCGAGGCGCAGAAGAAGGGCATCCCGAAGCCCGAGACCTGGAAGGACCTCACGAAGCCCGTCTACAAGGGCCAGGTCGTGATGCCCAACCCGGCCTCGTCAGGCACCGGCTACTTCGATGTCACCGCGTGGCTGACCCTCTTCGGCGACGACAACGGCAAGGGCGGCGGCTGGAAGTACATGGACGCGCTGCACGAGAACATCGCCCAGTACACGCATTCCGGCTCGAAGCCCTGCAACATGGCCGCCGCCGGCGAGTACGTCGTCGGCATCTCGTTCGAGTACCGCGCCAACGCCAACAAGGCCAAGGGCGCGCCGATCGACCTCGTCTTCCCGAAGGAGGGCCTGGGCTGGGACCTGGAGGCCTTTGCCATCCACAAGGGAACGAAGAAGCTAGAGGCGGCCCAGAAGCTCGCCGACTGGGCCTCGAGCAAGGACGCCATGCTGCTCTACGGCAAGAACTTCGCGATCACGGCGCAGCCCGGCGTCGCGGCGCCGCTCGCGAACATCCCGGCCGACTACGAGTCGCGCCTGGTGAAGATGGACTTCAAGGTCGCGGCGGCCAACCGCGAGCGCGTCCTCGCGGAGTGGAACAAACGCTACAACGCGAAGTCGGAACCGCGCCGGTGAGCCCGGCGGCCGCGCAAGCGCGCAGCGCCGGCGCGGCCCCGTTCCTGTCCCTGACCGGCATCCGCAAGAGCTTCGGCAGCTTCGTCGCGCTGCACGAGGTCGCGCTCGACATCCGCCAGGGCGAGTTCGTCTGCTTCCTCGGCCCCTCGGGTTGCGGCAAGACGACGCTGCTGCGTATCGTGGCCGGGCTCGAGACCCAGAGCGCGGGTGCCATTCACCAGGCCGGCCGCGATATCTCGATGCTGCCGCCGGCCGAGCGCGACTACGGGATCGTCTTCCAGTCGTACGCCCTGTTCCCGAACCTCTCGGTCGCCGACAACGTCGCCTACGGCCTGGTGAACCGCAAGGTGGCGCGGGCGCAGATGGCGGCCCGCGTCGACGAGCTGCTCAAGCTCGTCGGCCTGCCCGGCAGCAACGCCAAGTTCCCGGCCCAGCTCTCGGGCGGACAGCAGCAGCGCGTCGCCCTCGCGCGCGCCCTCGCCACCTCGCCCGGCCTGCTCCTGCTCGACGAGCCGCTGTCGGCCCTCGATGCGCTCGAGCGCGTGCGCCTGCGCCAGGAGATCCGTTCCCTGCAGCGAACGCTCGGGGTCACGACCATCATGGTCACGCACGACCAGGAGGAGGCGCTGTCGATCGCCGACCGCATCGTGGTGATGAACCACGGCCGCATCGAGCAGGTCGGCACGCCGATGCAGGTCTACCGAGAGCCGTCGACGCCATTCGTGGCCGACTTCGTCGGCAAGATCAACGTGCTGTCGGGGCGGCTTCAGCCCGGCCGCCGGCTCGCCATCGGCGAGACCCGCTTCGAGTGCGGGCACGACACGGCCGTCGAGCGCGAAGTTAAGGTCTACCTGCGCCCCGAAGACGTGCTGGCCCGGCCGATCGCCGCCGGCGACGGCAACGTCTTCACCGGCGTGATCGAGAAGATCGAGTTTCTCGGCTCGTACTGCCTGGTCCGGGTCGGCACCGAGGGGCTCGCCGGCCAGCCGGTGACCGTCTACCTGTCGCTGAACTTCCTGGCCGAGCAGGGGCTCGACGTCGGCAGCCGGCTGCCGCTGCGCCTGCTGCCGGACCGCATGCGCCTGTTCTAGGGGCCGCCCGTGTCCGCCGTCCTGTCGCCCTCCCGGCTGCCCGCGCTGCGCCAGCGCGCACACTGGGCCGATCGCATCGGCCACGCCGCCCTGGCGCTCGTTGCCTTGGCGCTGCTGGTCTTCCTCGCCTTCCCGCTCGGCGCGATCCTGGTCAAGGCGGTCGAGAACGCCGCCGGCGACTACGTCGGCCTCGCCAACTTCAGCAGCTACCTGCGCACGCCGGCCCTGCTGCAGTCGTTCCTCAACACGGTGTGGGTGTCGCTCGCGGTCACGGCCATCACGGTGCCGCTCGCCTTCGTCTTCGCCTACGCGCTGTCGCGCAGCTGCATCCCCCTGAAGGGAACGTTCCGCACCATCGCCCTGGTTCCGCTGCTCGCGCCGACGCTGCTGTCGGCCATCTCGCTGATCTACTGGTTCGGCAACCAGGGCGCGGCCAAGGGCCTGCTCGACCGGCTCGGCGTCGACAGCATCTACGGCGCGCCGGGCATCGTCGTCGCCGAGTGCTTCGCCGTCTTCCCGCACGCGCTGATGATCTTGGTCTCGGCCCTGACGCTGGCCGACGCCCGCCTGTACGAGGCGGCCGACGCGCTCGGCACGACGACCGTGCGCAAGTTCTTCACCATCACCTTGCCCGGCGCGAAGTACGGCCTCATCTCCGCCGCGCTCGTCAGCTTCACGCTGGTGATGACCGACTTCGGCATCCCCAAGGTGATCGGCGGCAACTTCAACATGCTCGCCACCGACGTGTTCAAGCTGGTTATCGGCCAGCAGGACTTCCAGAACGGCGCCGTCGTCGGCCTGCTGCTGCTGACGCCGGCGGTGCTGACCTTCGGCATCGACTGGCTGGTGCAGCGCAAGCAGACCGCGATGCTCAGCGCGCGTGCCGTGCCGTACCGGCCGAAGCCGGCGCGCGGCTTCGACACGCTGATGCTCGCCTACGTCGGCATCGTCACGGCGCTGATGCTGGCCATGCTCGGCATGGCGATCTTCGCGTCGTTCGCCACCTACTGGCCGTACAACCTGGCGCCGAGCCTCAAGCACTACACGATGGGCCTCGTCGACGCGGAGGTCGGCACCGCCTTCGTCAACAGCCTGCAGCTGGCGGCGGGAACGGCGTTCTTCGGCACCGCCCTGGTCTTCAGCGGCGCCTACCTGATCGAGAAGACGCGCGGGCTCGACGCGGTGCGGCCGGTGGTGCGGCTGCTGGCCATGCTGCCCATGGCCGTGCCCGGGCTGGTGCTCGGCCTCGGCTACATCTTCTTCTTCAACTCGCCGGGCAACCCGCTGCACGGGCTCTACCAGACGATGGCGCTGCTCGTCGCCTGCACCATCGTCCACTTCTACACCACCGGCCATCTCACGGCGGTAACGGCGCTGAAGTCGCTCGATGCCGAGTTCGAGGCGGTGTCGGCGTCGCTCAAGGTGCCGTTCTTCAAGACCTTCTGGCGCGTGACCCTGCCGATCTGCACGCCGACGCTGATCGACATCGGCCGCTATTTCTTCATCAACGCCATGACCACGATCTCGGCCGTCGTCTTCCTCTACTCGCCGGACACCAAGGTCGCCTCGATCGCGATCCTGAACCTCGACGAGGCCGGCGATGCCGGCGCGGCGGCCGCCTGCGCCGTCCTCATCATGGCGGCATCGACCGTGGTGACGCTGCTCTTCGCGCTCGTCGGCCACTGGGTCGGCCGG
>NZ_JANODC010000312.1:0-3881 GCF_031412495.1 Rhizobacter sp.
GCGTACGCGGATCGATCGACTTGGTGACGGTCTTGCCGTTCACGGTCAGGGTGATGGGAACGTCCACGCCGGTCTCCTGTTGCGCTGTTCTTGGCGGCGCTCGACGAGGGCCGTTCGATCCATTGTTCGAGCGGCGGACCAACCCGGCCTAACGGGCTTTCCCTAAGGCGCGCAGCTCCTGAAGCCGAAGAAGCCGTCGTCGCTCTCGGCCGCCGCGGCGCGGCGGAAGCGCGCGCTGCGCAGGCTCGGCCGTGTCGCGAACGAGGCGCCGCGCAGGACCTTCAGCCGGCCGAAGGCGGGCTTCGAGTAGTCGCGCCACGGCCCGGCGACGTAGCCGGGATAGGGCCGGAAAGTGCTTGCCGTCCACTCCCAGACCTCGCCCCAGCGCATCCCGCGCGTCGCCCCCTGGTGCGCCGCCGCTTCCCACTCCACCTCGCTGGGCAGGCGGCGCCCGGCCCAGCGACACCAGGCCTCGGCTTCGTAGCTGCTGACGTGGACCGCCGGCTGGTTCAGCGGCACGCGGGCGAGCTGCCCGAAGCGGCGCTGCAGCACGCCGTGCCGCATCTGGTCGACATGGCGCGGCGTGCGCCGGCCTTCCCTCTCGAGCCAGGTCCAGCCGGCCGGGCTCCAGTGCTCGCGCTCGTCGTAGCCGCCGTCCTCGACGAACTCGCCGTACTGGCCCCAGGTCACGGCCTGCGCGTCGATCTCGAACTCCGGGATGTCGACCGCGTGCGGCTCGCGCTGGTCGTCGAAGCGAAAGCCGGGCGTGCCTGTGCCGAGCAGCCAGCGTGTCGCTGGAAAGAGGAGCGGCGGGCGGGCCGCCTGCGTCGCGATGCGCGGGATGCGCGGCGAGTCGATGCCGAGCGTCTGCGCCAGCACGGCGAAAACCTCGAAGCGCATCTCCTCGTGGAAGAGCGCGAGGCGGTGGAAGTAGAGCGCGTCGTCGCTCTCTCCCTTGACGGCGGCGAGCAGCTCGAGCGTCGTCTCCAGCGTGTCGACCAGGTACTGCCGCGTCTCCTGCATGTCGGGCAGGTCGCCGGCGGCGAGAGCGCGCCGGCGCGGCCGCGGCACGAGCGCCGGGTCGTACCAGCGGTCGGCGTGGGCGACGATCGAGGCCAGGCGCGGATGCGTCGGGTCGGCGGCCTCGCCGCGGGCCCGCTGCACGTTGCGCGCGATCCAGTACTCCTGGAACCAGGCGATGTGGCCGAAGGTCCAGAGCGGCGGGTCGAGCTCGGCCGCGGTCGCCGGTGCGAGGTCGCCGGGCAGGACCAGCCCCTGGCCGTCGCGCGCGCCCTCGAGCGCCGCCGCCCAGCGCAGGGTGTGGTTGCGGGCGTCGATCAGGGCCAGCGACAGGACGTCCTTGCCCGCCGTGCGCAGGCGGGCGTGGTCGAGGTGGGGCGCATCGAGGTCGAGCACGGTCTTCATCGAAGGGAGTCTTGCGACCATCCTATCAACGGCCGACGTGAAGCGGCGACTGCCGCGGCATGGGCGGCGCCGTAAAGGGCCTCGACGCGGCCCCCGATACTTCGCCCTGCGGTGTCGGGACAATCCGAGCGCGAGCCGCCAGAGCAGGAGAGACACCGTGTGGACCGTGGTCATGGAGACCGTTCGGCAGGAGTTCAGCGACGTGCCGGACGCAGAGCAGCTGACCCGGCTCCTGCTGCGGTTGGGCCTGGCGATGCTGCTCGGCGCGGCGATCGGCTACGAGCGCGAGAGCCGGGACAGCAGCGCCGGCCTTCGCACGCACATGCTGGTCGCCCTCGGCACCGCCCTCTTCATCCTGGTGCCGCTGCAGACCGGCATGGGTCCCGAGGCGATGAGCCGCGTCATCCAGGGCCTGCTCGCCGGCATCGGCTTCCTCGGCGCCGGTGCGGTGATCAAGCAGAGCGACAGCGGCAAGGTGCGCGGCCTGACCACCGCGGCGGGGATCTGGACCACCGCCGCCATCGGCATGACCGTCGGCCTCGGCCGCGAGACGACGGCCGTCATCAGCACCATCCTGGTCATCATCATCCTGTCCGTGCTGCTGCGCCTCGAGCGACGCGTCATGAGGGACAAGGAGGAGCGCGGCGAGATCAGCCCGGGGGAGCGGCAGGCGCGAGAGCGCGACAGTTGAGCGGCAGGAACCGAAGCGGCACGGTGGTCTTGTTGAGTCCCTTCGCCGTCATGCGGTTCGGCGGCTCGGCGTGCCCGCACACCCAGGCCACCGGAACCATGGGGGCCGCCTCGACGACGCCGGGGCGAAGGCTCAGCACCTTGCCGCGGATGTTGGCGTTGGCGCGGTTGCCGAACGTCACCTGGATCGCACCGGACTCGATGGCCACCGAGCTGATGTAGTTGTTGACGATCTGCTCGGCCGCCGGCAGCCCCGCCTCGGCGTTGCTGACCGGCAGCCGGGCCCCGGCCGCCCAGGACAGGGCGACCGGCGCCTTGGCGATCTCGGTCAGCTTCATGCCTTCGACGATCTGGTCGCGGATCACCTTGTCGGGAATCCCGGGCAGCGCGATCAGGGCCAGGATGACGATGATGGCCACCACCACCATCAGCTCGAGCAGGGAAAAGCCCGTCGATCGGGAACGGCGCGGCGTACGGGCGGGGGCGGAGGGGCTGACGGTGGACCGATGCATGCTGGGCAGGTGTCGCTGACCCGGCGCGGCCGCAGCGAAGCCGGCCATTCTCCGGCTGTGCTCGCCACCCCCGCCCACACGCGATCGCGCTTCCGTGCGAAAGGCCCGGGCAGGGTGCCGAACGGGAACTTCGGCGGCGGCACGTCCCGGCACCGTCCTACGACCCTGGCGCGGTGCGCCGCGTAAGTTCGCGCCTGTCGACTCGAACCAGCCGTCCCGGAGGACACGCCATGAAAACGAACCTTGCATCGCTGACCGGGCTCATCCTGGTCGGCCTCGCCGCCACCGCCGCCACGCCGTCCTTCGCCGCCGGCGCGAGCGCACCGGCCGCCAAGACGACCTACGTGAAGGAACGCGCCGACTGCGAAACCGGCAGGACGGCCCAGGATCGCGCCACCTGCCTCAAGGAAGCAGGTGCCGCAGCCCAGGAACGCAAGCGCAACGGCCTCGACAACAGCGGCTCGGCGGCGCAGAACGCCACCGACCGCTGCAATGCGTTGCCCGCCGCAGAGCGCGCCGATTGCATCGCCCGCATCAAGGGCCCGACCAGCGCCAACCAGCGCACGAGCACCTCCGGCAGCGTCGCCGGCGGCGGTGTGCTCCGCGAAACCACGACGACGACCGTGGGGACGCCGACGATCATCACCCTGCCCCCCGGCGCGACCGCCAGCGGCGCGACCAAGTAAGCCCCGCGGCGGACTGCCCTGCGCCCGCCCCCGACCGGGGGCGGCTGCTATTCTTCGCTGCCCTTCCTGTCTGCCTCGCTGCCTCCGGCCGAGGCGCCGCTGCCCGTGGCCGCCCTGCACATCACCGACATCGAATCGGCCATCAACTGGTGGCGCGAGAAGAAGCCTTCACCCGACGGGATCACGGCCTGCGCCGAGGTGCTCGCCCTGGCCGAGGTATACGCCCTGATGGTCTATTACCACGAGGTCGAGTGCGACGAGGCGTCGATGCCTGCGGCCGCCAGCGCCGCCTGGCTCGAGTGGTACGCATCGACGCCCGACGCGCCGTGCATCGCCATCTGCTCGACCAGCCAGGGCGACGCCGTCTGCAAGGGCTGCGGCCGCACCTTCCTCGAGGTCCAGCGCTGGACCGAGATGTCGCCCGCCGAGAAGCGCCAGACCTGGCGCCGCATCACGCGCGACGGCACGGCCTGGCGCTTCAACCGATACGCCGAGCGCGCCCACGAGCCGGAGACAGCGAAGAGCGCCGCGGCCGCATGAGTCGGCCGCCTCTGTTGGCGAGCGCGCG
>NZ_JANODC010000313.1:0-14149 GCF_031412495.1 Rhizobacter sp.
CACGGCGTCGAGTTCCGGATCGATCCAGGTGTAGTGGCCGCCCGCGCCGACCATGAACACGGCGCGCGTCGATGCGCCAGGAAAAGCCCGGCCGTCGCGGTTGAGCCAGAGCAGCCGGCCGTAGAACGGCGCGATGGCGCACGGCTCGGCCATCGTGCGGATCCAGGCGCGCGGCACGAGCTGCCGGCCGCCGGCCCTGCCTTCGTCACGCAGCAGCTGGCCGACCCGCGCCTGGTCGCGGGCGCTGATCGACACGCCCGCGCCCCAGTGCGAGCCGCCAGGGACCGAGCGCACCCGGCCGACGCCGGGGAGATCCACCCAGGCGTCGTCGTAGCCGCGCCAGGCGTAGCCGGCGCCGCTGCCGAGCGGCCGCAGCACCTGCTCCAGGAAGACCTCCGGCAGCGGCCGGCGGAACAGGTGCAGCAGGGCCAGCGCCAGCTGGTTGATGCGCACGTCGTTGTATTCCCAGTAGGTGCCCGGCGCCAGCAGCGGCCGCGCGCCGCCCTTCGGGCCGCCGGCCGGGCGAGGGTCCTGCGCCACCTTGCGCCAGCGGTCCACCGTGTCGGGCAGGCCGAAGGACGTGCCTTCCCACTCGCTCGTCTGTGTCAGCAGGTGGGTCCAGGTGACGGCACGGTTGTGCGCGTCGTCGAAGCCGATGCCGGGCAGGCGGGCGACCACCGGCTCGTCCTCGTCGGGCAGCAGGCCCTGCCCCTGCGCGACGCCGGCGAGCAGCGCGAGGTAGGTCTTGGCGACGCTGAAGGTGAGATCGGCCCGGTCGGGCTCGCCCCAGGCCAGGATTTCCTCGCCCCCGCGGCGAACGACGCCGGACTGCGGCCCGCGCGCGTGCACCGGGCCGCGCAGGCGGTTGTACGGCGGCGGGTCGTCGTGGTGCACGCCCCACGGCTGCTGGCCGGGCGCGGGCGCCGCGTGCGGCTGGCGCGGCCAGGGCACCTCGTGCGCCTGCGCGAACGCCGCTGCCTCGGCCAGGGCCCGATCGACGCTCATCGCCCGGACCCGCGGGGCGCGTCGCCCGCCGGCACGAACGCGGTCACTCGACCTTTGCGCCGGACGAGAGCACGACCTTCTCCCACTTCGCCGTCTCCGCGGCGATGACCTTGCCGAAGTCCTCCGGCGTGCCGGCGATCGGCTTGCCGCCGAGCTCGGCCAGGCGCTCGCGCATCTTCGGGTCGGCGAGGGCCCGGTTCACCTCGGCGTTGACCTTGTCGATGATCTCGCGCGGCGTGCCCCTGGGCATGCCGATGCCGAACCAGGCGGTCGCCTCGTAGCCCGGCACCGTCTCGCCGACGGTCGGCAGGTGCGGCATCGACGGCTCGCGCTCCTGGGAGGTGACGGCGAGCGCGCGCAGCTTGCCGCTCTTGATGTGGCCGATCGACGACGGCAGGTTGTCGAACAGCACGTGCACCTGGCCGCCCATCAGGTCGATCAGCGCCGGCCCGGCGCCCTTGTACGGCACGTGCAGCATGTCGCAGCCGGTCATCGACTTGAACAGTTCGCCCGACAGGTGCACCGAGGTGCCGCTGCCCGACGACGCCATGTTGATCTTGCCCGGGTTGGCCTTGCAGTAGGCGATGAACTCGGCCACCGTCTTGGCCGGGAACGAGGGCGGCACCTCCATCACGTTGGGCGTGCGGACCAGGCCGACCACCGGCGCGATGTCGCGGATGAAGTTGAAGGTCAGGTTCTTGTAGAGCGTCGCGTTGATGCCGTTGGCCGGGTTGACGAGCAGCATCGTGTAGCCGTCCGGCGCGGCGTTGACGACGTGCTGCACGCCGAGGTTGTTGCCCGCGCCCGGCTTGTTCTCGACGATGAACTGCTGGCCCATCTTCTCGCTCAGCCACTGCGCGACGATGCGCGCCAGCACGTCGGTCGTGCCGGCCGGCGGGTACGGGACGACCCAGGTCACGGGTCGCGTCGGGTACGGGGTCTGGGCCTGCGCCGGTCCGGCGAGGGCGGCGGCGGCGAGCAGGGAACAGGCGAGCAGGCGATGCAGTCGGGTCACGGTTGTCTCCGTTGAGGGGGGGCGCAAAGCCTCTCTGCGGAGGCTCGTGGCGGGCGACGATAGCCCACCCGGCCCGCCCCCGGCGTCAGCGCGGCACGAAGGCGAGGGTGTGCGCCGTTTCGCCCGGCAGGAGCGGCGTCGGCCGGCCGGCGATCCAGTCGGCATGGCCGGCCAGGAACCAGCGGCTGAGCGGATGGCCGCTCTGCCCGCCCGGCATGTTGAAGACGGCATCGGCCTCACGGCCCGGGGTCACCACGAAGCGCTCCGACTGTCCGGAGGCCGGCGCGGCGACGCGTGGCATGTGGCTGTCGCCCGGTATCGGCTCGGCCGGCGCGGCCAGCCAGTGCGCGCCGAACGGGAGGCTGCCAGCCATGGGGTGGGCGATGCGCGTCGTGTTGCGCCGGCCCCAGGTCGCCTGGCCGAGCGGCGCGCCCTCCCTCTCGATCTCGGCGATGGCCTCGTCGACGGCGGCGAGCTGCACCGCCTGCCAGTCGGCGCTGCCCTTGGGCAGCCAGCCGGCCGGCTTCTCGTCGAGCAGGCGCGCGATCACCGCCGGCCAGCGCGGCGTCGCGCGCGCGAAGCTGGCCAGCTTGTCGACGCTGCGCAGCTCCTCATCGACGCCGCCGAAGAGGCGCGTGTAGAGCCCGGCGACGAAGCTGCGCGTGAGCCGGTAGGCGACCGAGTCGACGCTGGCGCGGCCGGTCCAGGTGCTCTCGAGCAGCTGCCTGAACTCGGCCCGTTTGGCCCTCGTCGCGGTGTCGGCATCGGCGGCGCTCGCGGCGCCCGCCGGCCCGGCGAGCGCCTGCAGGGCCCGGTCGCGCCAGGGCGCGAGGTAAAGGGCGCGGTCGTCGAGGAACACGCCGTAGACCGTCGCCTCGTCGCTGCCCGCGGGCAGGGCGGTGACGGCGTCGCGCAGCTGCCGCTGCCGCGCGCCGAGGTCGGCGCCGCCGTCGCCGATCGCGCCATAGCCAGGCCCGGCGAGCTGGCGCGAGTTGGCGGTCGCGATCTGCCCGCCCGGTGGGTCGACCAGGCTCGGATGCGTCGCCGGCGCGGCCAGTGCGCGCCAGGTGTACGACGCCGCCGAGGCGGCCGGCGCCGGGAAGGTCGAGGCCCAGGTCGCGGCGCGCCCGGGCAGGGCGCCGGCGATGGTCCAGCCGATCTGCCCGGCGGCGTCGCCGACGACCATGTTCTGCGCCGGCACGCCGGAGCGCTGGCCCACCGCCAGCGCATCGGCGACGCTGCCGGCGCGCTCGAGCCCGAGCAGCCCGAAGTTGACCGCGCCGGGATCGTGCGCGACCCAGTGCACGGCGTAGCGGCGGCCGCCGCGCTCCCAGACCGGGCCGTACCCCGTCTCCTGCACGCGCAGCACCTCGTCGGGCGCGCCGGCGACCGCGATCCGCTCCTCGACCGTGCGCAGCAGGCCCCAGCCGGCCTCGGGTCCGCCCGCGGCGCCGAGGCGGTAGCGGAGCGCGTCCTTCGGATCGAACTCGAGCTCGAGCAGGTCGACGTAGGCGCCGTAGGTGTTCGTCATGCCCCAGGCGACGCGGCCGTTGCTGCCGGCGACGACCAGCGGTGCGCCGGGCAGGGTGACGCCGACGATGCGCCGTGCCGGCTGCCCGGGGCCGGCCTCGATCTCGAAGGCGGCCCGGTACCAGATGTGCGGCAGGCGCAGGTTCAGGTGCATGTCGTTGGCGACCATCACCGCGCCGCTCTTCGTGCGCGTTCCGGCCAGGGCCCAGTTGTTGCTCCCGACGCCGGCGTCCCCGAGATGGTCGTGCATCGCGGTCTTCGTTCGCGCCGGCCGCCCGAACCAGGCCGGCGCCTCGGCCGGCAGGGGTGCCACGGCTTCGTCGATGGCGGCGGCGTCGAGCGGCGCGTCGTAGGGACTCGCCGTCGGCAGCAGGAAGGCGAGCTGCGCCGGCGTCGTCCCCTGGTCGCGCAGCCAGCCGCGCGCGTAGACGCGCTGCAGCTGCTCGTCCTGCAGGTCGAAGTACATCGCCCAGGCGACGAGCAGCGTGTCCTCGGCCCGCCACGGGCGTGGCGCCGAGCGGAGCACCGCGTACTCGAACGGCCGTGCCGCCAGGGCGCCGAGGCCGGCGTTGACGCCGGCGGCGTAGCGCTCGACGACGGCGCGGTCGGCTTCCGGCAGGGCCGCGAGGGCGCCGCCGGCGCGCGCGGCGAAGCGGTGCAGGCGCCGCTCGCGGTCGATCGGCACCAGCCGCGTGCCGAGCAGGGCGGCGAGCTCGCCGGTCGCGGAGCGGCGCAGCAGATCCATCTGGAAGAAGCGCTCCTGCGCGTGCACGTAGCCGGTGGCCCAGGCGATGTCGCTGCGGTCGCTGCCGCGGATCGTCGGCACGCCGTTGCCGTCGCGGAGCACCGTCACCGGCGCGCGCAGGCCGTCGCCGGCGAGCCGGCCGTCGAGCGTCGGCAGGCTGGCGCGCAGGAAGAAGAAGGTGCCGGCGGCGGCGGCGACGACGAGCGCGAGCACCAGCCAGAGCAGCGCCGCCAGCCAGCGCCAGCCACCTCTGCGCCGCGTCGTCGATGCCATGCTTCGTCTCCCCTCGCTGTTTGTCGGCGAGTCTAGCGAGGCATACAGTCGGCGCGATGATCCACGTCCTCGCCATCATCACCGCGCACCCCGGCATGCGCGACCGCATCCTCGAGGCCTATCGGGCCAACGTCGAGACCGTCCGCGCCGAGGCAGGCTGCCTAGCCTACGAGGCGGTCGTCGACGCGAGCGGCCTGCCCGGGACCGCTGCGTTCGGCGCCGACACCTTCGTCGTCGTCGAGCGCTGGGCCTCGGTCGAGGCCCTGCAGGCGCATGCCGCGGCGCCGCACATGAAGGCCTACGCCGCCCGGGTCCGCGAGTTCACCGCGAACCGCGCCATTCACGTCCTGCAGCCTGCGTGAGCTGCCGGGCAGGCGGATCCCGGGATCCGCTTTCGATCCGCTACGACTCGATACAAGGCGGCACGCGCATCGCGTGAACTTCGCCCACGGCGGCGGCGCAGAACATTCCGTTGCAGCGCCGAAACGGCGCTTCTGCCGGCCTCGCGCTTAGGATGAATTTCGGTGGCGGCGCGAGGTGCGCGAAGCCGCCGTCGAACGGGCGCCCCCGCCGTTCGATGTCGCGAGATCGAAGGAGACAACGGCCATGGCCTTCGTCCTGATTGCCACCGGCGCCTCGAGCCGGTCGCGGGTGCGGACCCTGCCGCTGCGCCCTCTGCTGGGTGCGGCCCTGGTCGGCGCCCTGACCTTGGTGGTCGCAGGCGGCGGCCTCGGTTACTGGCTCGCCGCGCCGACGCTCGTGCAGGTGCCGATGACCGCCGCGGCGGTGCCCGCGCCGGCGGCGCATCCGTTCATGCTCGAGCAAGTCGGCACGCTGTCGGCACGCCTGTTCCGCCTCGAGAGCGAGGCGGCACAGCTCGGCCGGCGCATCGGCGTGCTGCAGAAGGAGCCGGCTGCTTCTCCTGCATCCGGCGCGTCGCTGCGGCGTGAGCCCGTCGGCCCGGGGGCAAGCGGCGATGCCGCCGTGCCGGCCGGCCCCAGCGGGGGTCCGTGGCTGCCGCCGCGGCCGCCCGCGGCAGCGGGCCTCGACGTGCTCGACGCCCTCGACGAGCGGCTGGTCCGCATCGAGCCGCCGATCGCCCGGGTCGCCGACGCCACGGTGCGCCGCAGCCTGGAGCTGATGCGGCTGCCGACCCGGCTGCCTATCCTCGACGCCGAGCTTACCTCGTCCTACGGCAACCGCAGCGATCCGTTCATGCGCTCGCACGCCTTCCACGCCGGGCTCGACTTCGGGGCCGGGCACGGCACGCCGATCACGGCGGCGGCGGGCGGCACGGTCGCCTTCGCCGGCTGGAAGAGCGACTACGGCTGGCTCGTCGAGATCGACCACGGCAATGGCCTCGCCACCCGCTACGCGCACGCCTCCAGGCTGCTGGTGCAGGAAGGCCGTGTTGTCGTGCCGGGCGAGCGCATCGCCCTCGTCGGCTCGACCGGCCGATCGACCGGGGCGCACCTGCACTTCGAGGTGCTGCGCAACGGCCGCCACATCGACCCGAAGCGCTACCTGGCGGGTCTCTGAGCGGCACGGACGTGAACGCATGAACGCAGCAGTGCAAGAGGGCAGGGCCGCATGGGCTTCGGTCGCATCGCCACCTGCCGCCTGACCCAGGTCAGGTTGGAGCTGATGCCGCAGCGCGGCGCGCGGCGCTGGCTCGTGCGAGCCGTGCTCCTGCTTGCCGCCGGCGCGGCGGGGGCGGGTGTCGGGGTCGCCGCGCGCGACCCGGCGCTGGCCCTGGTGCAGCCCGCACCCGCCGTCGCGAGCGACGCTGCGGCGCAGATCCAGCCGCTGCGTCACGAGATCGACCAGGGCCGGCTAGCGCTGCGCCTGGCGACGGCGCGCAGCCAGGAGCTCGAGCGCCAGGTCGACGCCCTCAATCAGCGCCTGCGCGAGGCGACCGAGGAGCTCACCTTCTTCCGCAAGGCGCGCGAGGGGCGGCAGCGCTGATCGTTTAACAGGAGACAGGACCATGTTCGGAAGTACGAAGAAGCATCCCTTCATCAAGATGGCGGCGCTCTCGACCCTGCTCGCCGAGGACGTCGAGATCACCGGCGACATCGTCTTCAGCGGCGGCATGCGCATCGACGGCCTCGTCCGGGGCGACGTCATCGGCCGCCAGGCCGAGGGCCAGGGCGCGTCCCTTCTCGTGCTGTCCGACAAGGGCCGCATCGAGGGCCGTATCCGCTGCGGCGACGCGGTCATCAACGGCCTCGTCACCGGCGACCTCGACATCGAGCACCGGCTCGAGCTGCAGTCCGACGCGCGCGTGCGCGGCACGATCCGCTACAAGCAGCTGCAGATGGACGTCGGTGCGTCGGTCAGCGGCCACCTCGTCAAGGCAGACGATGGGGTGGCCGCCGGCAACGTGGTCGAGCTTGGGCAGGCCCGGGTCCAGTGAATCGAGGGCGCGGCGCTCAGATCGGGCAGACGTTGGCCGGGTCGACGACACCCGCCATCGGCAGCGTCTTGCTGGCCGGCGGCTTCTTCTTGCCCGGGCCGGGCTCCACCCACGCCTCGAGGAGCAGGAAGGCGGCGCGGTAGCACGGCGCGATCGGGCGCAGCCGGTCCGGGAAGACGTCGTGGAGCTGGTCGACGTGGTTGCCGCCCTCGACGACGTAGTACCGGTGCAGGTGGCCACGGCCCTGGCTGCGGATGCGCTCGACATAGGCGTCGGAGTTGGGACCGATGGGCAGCAGCGAGTCGAGCGTGCCGTGCAGCGTGATCATCGGCTTGCCGATGCGGCCGGTGAGCGAGACGCGGCCGACCGCGTCCTTCACCGCCTGCGGCCGGCTCGTGTAGTCGTAGTCGGCGTCGCAGGACGGTGTCCCCGAGGCGCAGAAGGGCAGGCCGGCGGCCAGCGCGCCGTCGTAGGCCGGGTCCATCTCCTCGCGGTAGGTCCGCTGCGTCAGGTCCCAGTAGACGGCGTAGTGATGCTCCCAGATGAACTCCGACCCGGGCGCGAACCCGGCGTCGAGGATGGCCTGGTGCGCGGCCGGGCTGCCGAGCCGGTAGGCGGGGTAGTGCTTGAGCGCGGCCGGCAGGAAGGTAAACAGGTTCGGGCCTTCCGGACGCCAGTGCGGCCCTTCCCAGTCGACGCCGCCGTCGTACAGGTCGGGCCGGTTCTCGAGGGCGTGGCGGGTGAGGTAGCCGCCGTTCGAGATGCCCGTCATGTAGGTGAAGTCGGGAGCCCGTCCGTAGTGCTGGCGGACGACGTCCTTGGCCGCGATCGTCAGCTCGGTGACGCGACGGTGCCATTCGGCGATGGCGTCGCCGGGCACGGCGCCGTCGTTGTAGAAGCTGGTGCCGGTGTTGCCCTTGTCCGTCGCCGCGAACGCGTAGCCGCGCGACAGGACCCAGTCGCTGATCAGGTAGTCGGTCGCGTACTGCTTGCGCACGCCGGGCGCCCCGGTGACGACCAGCTTGCCGTTCCACTGGTGCGGCAGGCGGATCACGAACTGCGCGTCGTGGAACCAGCCGCGGGTGGTGTTCGTGGCCGACGTGTCGGGGAAGTAGCCGTCGATCTGGATTCCGGGGACGATGCCGGCCGGATTGCGCGTCTGCTGCGAATGAAGCGTGCCCCAGTCGCTGGGGTCGGTGTACGGCGTCGCGACGAGGTACTTCGTCGAGAGGTCGGGCAGGCAGGCTGCCTCCATGCGCTCGGCGCCGGGAACGACGAGGCGCGGCAGGTCCGTGCAGTCAGCGGCTCGCAGTGCAGGGGCGGCAAGCAGTAGTCCGGCGAGGAGCAGGGCGCGGCAACGCAGCATGACGGTCTCCCTATCGACTTCGCCCTTGTATCCCCGGGGACCGATGCGTCGCCGTCGTCCAATGCGCCGTCGCCGGGTAGGAAAACGGGGCTGCCAGCTCAGTCGAGCCCGCCCCGCGCCTGCGAGCGGGCCCTGAACGCGTCGCTCACCGCCTGCGCGATGACGTCGTACAGAGGCCGGATCATGGGCCGCAGCCCCTGCACCACCTTGCTCGAGCTGAGCAGGGACGGAACCCGGACACCGTGGTGCTCGACCGCACCGCCGACCGGCCGGATGTCGAAGCCGATGCGGGCGAAGTGGCTGGCCAGCCTCGGCTCGGTCAGCACGAACAGATGCTCGATGTCGAGGTGCCGGGCGACGGCGGCCGCGCCGAGGTACAGGCTGATCGGGATGAAGGGGAAGCGCTCCTCGGCGCCCCGGATGGCGAAGTCGTCCTCCGTCACCGACGCGGCGACCGCCTCTTCGCCCTTGCGCCGGCGAAAAGCCTTCAGCACCGCGAGCCGGGAGACTTCGCCCAGCCCGTGGCGCGGCATCCGGCCTGGGTCGGCCAGGGCGCGATCGAGGACGTCCTTGCAGCCGGTCTCGAAGGGCAGCGGGTAGGCCGGGTCCGCCGGCCGGGCCAGGATCAGCCGCGTGCACCCGACCGGCGCACCGGTGCTGCGGGTGCGCAGCAGGCAATGGAAAGAATGGGCATCGAACTCGTCGAACTCGCGACCGTCCTCGCGCACCGGCTCCCAGCCGAGGTCGCGGCAGTAGACCTCGTGCCGGATGCGGAACACCTGCTCCCGCTCGGCCTCGTCGAGTGCCGGCGTCAGCTCGAACGAGCGCAGGAAGCGCTCGCCCAGGTCCCGGCCGGGTGAAGGCGGCTGCATCGAGGAATCAGGCGGCGAGCGCCCGCATCTCCGCGATGAGGTCGGCCTTGCCCTCGAAGCCGATCCCCGGCAGATCGGGCAGGGTGACGATGCTGTTCTTCACCTCGACGCCGTCCGGGAAGCCGCCGTACGGCTGGAACAGGTCGGGGTAGGACTCGTTGCCGCCGAGGTGCAGCCCGGCCGCGATCGCCAGCGACATCTGGTGCCCGCCGTGCGGCACGCAGCGCGACGGCGACCAGCCGTGTGCCTTCAGCATCTCGAGCGTGCGCAGGTACTCGACCAGTCCGTAGCTGAGGGCGCAGTCGAACTGCAGCCAGTCGCGGTCGGGGCGCATGCCGCCGTAGCGGACGAGGTTCCTCGCGTCCTGCGTCGAGAACAGGTTCTCGCCGGTGGCCATCGGCTTGGCGTAGTGGTTCGCCAGCTCGGCCTGCAGGGCGAAGTCGAGCGGGTCGCCGGCCTCCTCGTACCAGAACAGGTCGTAGGCGGAGAGCGCCTCGGCATAGGCGATCGCGGTGGCCAGGTCGAAGCGGCCGTTGGCATCGACGGCGAGGCACTGGCCCGGGCCGAGCAGGCGCAGCACCGCCTCGATGCGGGTCCGGTCCTCGGCCAGCGGGGCGCCACCGATCTTCATCTTCACGACCGAGTAGCCGCGGTCGAGATAGCCGTTCATCTCGCGCTCGAGGGCCTCGACTCCATGGCCGGGCGCGTAGTAGCCGCCGGCGGCGTAGACGAAGACCTCGCGCTTGGGCGTGCCGTTGCCGTAACGCTCGGCGAGAAACTGGAACAGCGGCTTGCCCTCGATCTTGGCCACAGCATCCCAGACCGCCATGTCGATCGTGCCGACGGCCACCGAGCGCTCGCCGTGGCCGCCTGGCTTCTCGTTGCCCATCATCGCGGCCCAGATCGCGTGCGGGCAGAGGATGCCGCGCTCGTCGAGGAGGCTGTCGGCCTCGGCCTCGAGCAGGCGCGGGATGAAGCGCTCGCGCATCAGCGCCCCCTGTCCGTAGCGGCCGTTCGAGTTGAAGCCATAGCCGACGACCGGGCGGCCGTCGCGCACGACGTCGGTGACGACGGCGACCAGGCTCAGCGTCATCTTCGAGAAATCGATGTAGGCGTTGCGGATGTCCGAGCGGATGGGGCGGGTGCTCTCGCGGATCTCGACGATCTTCATGGCAGGCGTTCTCGGCAGGTTGCACCATTCTCGCCACGTCGCGGCCGGCCTGCCGGGAACGCACATTGCCAGGGACCGGCGTTCGCGAGAGTCGACCCGAGCTCGCCCTGCCGTACGCCTTTCCCCGGAGCCGCGCATGACCCCCCCTGAGCATCCCGACACCGCCGCCGCCTCCCTCGACGGCGCACCGACCCACGCCGACACCGCCGTGACAGCGGAAACGACGGCAGCGCCGACCGGATCGACCGCCGAGCCGGCCAGCGAGGACACCGTCGCGGGTCCCGCCGGCGTGGCCGAGCCCGCCGCCGCGGTGCCCGTGCCGCAGGCCCGGGCCAAGACCAAGGGCGTCGCCGACCTCGTCTTCCTGATCGACGTGAGCGGCAGCATGGCACCGTGCATCGATGCGCTGCGCCGCAACATCGAGGTCTTCGTCGACACCCTGAGCCGCGGCGACGCCAACAACGCCGCGCCGGTGAAGGACTGGCGCGCCAAGGTGGTGGGCTACCGCGACATCGACTCGGCCGAGCAGGAAGGGCTGCCCTGGATCGTCGACCATGCGTTCGTCCGCGACGCTGCCGCGCTGAAGGAGCAGCTCGCCTCCCTGCAGGCCGCCGGCGGCGGCGACGAGCCCGAGTCGCTGCTCGACGCGCTCTACCAGGTGGCGACGATGGAGGCGATCCCGAAGGGCTCGCAGCAGGAAGACCCGGGCAAGTGGCGCTATCGCAGCGACGCGGCGCGCGTCGTCATCGTCTTCACCGACGCCTCGTTCAAGGAGACCTTGAACGTGCCCCAGGCCAAGGGCGGCTCGCTGCAGGACGTCGCCAACGTGGTGATGGCCAATCGCATCATCCTCAGCCTGTTCGCGCCCAACTTCGAGGGCTACGACCGGCTCAGCCAGATCGACAAGTCGGAGTGGGAAGTGGTCGAGTTCGAGGGCCTGAACCCGCAGGAGGCGCTGCAGAAATTCACCTCCGATCCGGTCAACTTCCGCACCACGCTGAAGCAGCTCGCCGCCAGCGTCTCGCGCTCGGCCGAGACCGTCGCCCTCTAGCCGCTCGCGACCCGATCGACGAACGCTCGCGCACCCCGCCCCGGCCATGGCCAAGAAGCTGAAGGTCGGCGACACCCTCCGCGGCTACCGCATCACCAAGGTGTTCGGGCCGGGCATGATGGCGATCTCTTACGGGGCCCAGGCGCCGTCGGGGGCCAAGGTCTTCTTCAAGCAGTACAAGTCGCCGGCGCCCACGGTGGTCTGGTACGAAGCCTTCGTCGCTTACCAGAAGGAGCTCTCGGCGCGCGTGCGCGACGGCAAGGCGGCGCACTTCGCGGTGCGCCAGGTCGACGCCTTCGAGGAGCGCTGGGGCGGCCCGTGCTACTTCCAGGCCTACGAGTTCGTCGAGAACGGCGCCGACCTGCAGCAGATGCTCGACGCCGAGCGCGAGCGGCACCGCGTGACGCGGACCGCGCCGACGCGCGACCCGGCCGTTTGGGCGCAGCACGTGACCTGGGCCAAGGTGCTGATGTCGGCGATCGCCGCCCTGCACGAAGCGAAGATCGTGCACGCCGACCTGAAGCCGGCGAACGCCTACCTCATCGAGGACCGGACGATCGGCTCCGGCTACCAGCTGAAGCTGATCGACATGGACTTCTCGCTGCTCGCCGACCGGCGCGCGCCGTGGCACGGCTTCCAGGGCTACGTCGGCACCGACAACTACCGCTCGCCGGAGCACATGACGCGCGGCGGGGTGCCGGGGCTGGCGTCCGATGTCTTCACCTGCGGCCTGATGCTGCACGAGCTGCTCTGCGGCGAGCACCCGTACTGGAGCGACGAACCGGCCGAGTACGCGCGTCGCGTCATGGCCGGGGCGGCGAAGCCGCGGGCCCTGGTCGGCACGATGCCGGCGCCGGCGCGCAACGCCGAGGTCAGCGCCCTCCTTCACCGCTGCCTCGCGCCCGACCCGGCAGCGCGGCCCACCGCCGCGGAGCTGCGCGCCGTCCTCAGCGGCCGCGGCCCGCGCGCCGAGGTCCGCAGCGCGACGACCATCTCCGCTGCGGCGAGCACGACGCCGGGACGCACCGGCGAGCCGATCGCATCGAACGGCATCGAGCTGCTCGGGCCCGACGGGCGGGCCCTGCAGATCGCGGTGCGCACCGTGCTCGGCAAGGCCCTGGTGCGCCAGTTCGGCCCAGACGGCGAGTTCTGGGACCACCGGCAGTGCGTGCTCGAGCGCTCCGCGGCCGGGCAATGGCTCGTCTCTCCCGCCGACGAGACCACCAACGAGACGCTGGTCAACGGCCAGGCGCTGACGGCGCCGCGCGTGCTCCGCCAGGGCGACGTGATCGCGGTCGGCCGGCAGGCCCGCGGCGTCGCCAAGATGCCGCTGACGGCGCGTGGTCGCTGACGTGGCAACGCCCGAGGGCGGCGAGCCCGACGCGGCGGAGGCGGCGCCGGCGCCGGCCATTCCCGCCACGCTGCCCGTCGTCGACGTCCACGATCTCGACTGGGGCGCGGTCGGCGCCGCCGCCGACGCCGGAGCGGTCCGCGCCCGCATGCTCTACGTCGTGCAGCAGATGGAAGCGCTGCTCGACGCCGCCGGCGGGCCGGGCCTGCTCTTCGATGCCGACCGCGCGCACGCCGACGACCGGGCGATCCGCATCGCCAGCGTCGACGCGTCGGTGCCGCTGTGGATCGTCGGCGACCTGCACGGCGACCTGCTCGCGCTCGAGTCGGCACTGGCGCAGATCGGCGCCGTCGCCGCGGCCGACGGGGCCTTGCCGCGCATCGTCTTCCTCGGCGACTTCTTCGACGACGAGGGCTTCGGGCTCGAGGTCCTGGTCCGCGTCTTCGAGCTGATCGTCGAGGCGCCGGGGCGCGTCTGCGTCGTCGCCGGCAACCACGACGAGGCGCTCGGCTACGACGGCTCTCGCTTCGCCTCGACCGTGTCGCCGTCCGACTTCGCCGACTTCCTGAACGCGAACCTGGCCCACGAATGGATCGAGCGGGCCGGCAAGCTGGCCGTGCGCCTGACCGCGCGCGCGCCGCGGGCCCTGTTCTTCCCCGACGGGCTGCTCGTCGCGCACGGCGGCTTTCCGCTCCTCGACCGGCACGCGCAACTGGCCGAGACGGGCGACTGGAACGACCCGGCCTGCCTGTCCGACTTCGTCTGGGCCCGGATGCACCCGAAGGCGCGCCGCAAGATGCCGAACCGCCATGCCCGTGGCAGCCAGTTCGGCCACGAGGACTTCGCCGACTTCTGCGCGCTCAGCGCGCGGCTCGGCCGGCCGGTCACGCACATGGCGCGCGGGCACGACCACCCGGACGATCGCTACGCCCTCCCTGCCGCCTACGCCGCGTATCCGGTGCTGACGACCGTCGCGTTGTCACGGCGCCTGAACCGCGAATCCTTCGGGCCTCACGAGCGCGTCCCGACCGTGGCCCGCTTCGTCGAGGGAGCGCTGCCCCAGGTGCATCGCCTGCACGTGCCGGCGGCGTTGATCCACGCCAGCTTCCCGCCGCCCGCCGCCACGGAACCCGCGGAAGTGCTTCAGCCATGAGCGGCGTCGTCCTGCGCTGCCCGAACTGCGGCACGACGCGCGGCACGCCGGGCGAGTGCGAGGCCTGCCACGAGGCCGCGGTTCGCTACTACTGCAGCAACCACTCGCCCGGGCGCTGGCTCGAAGGCAGCGCCTGCGCGCAGTGCGGGGCGAAGTTCGGCGATCCGCCGCGCAGGCCGGTGGGGCCGCCGCCGGCGGCGG
>NZ_JANODC010000314.1:0-9444 GCF_031412495.1 Rhizobacter sp.
CGCCGTGCCGCGCTTGCCACGCAGCCGCACCTCTTCCATCGCGGCGGCCACTTCGGCATCGGTCATCCAGCTGGTGTGGGCCGGCGAATCGGGCGTGAAGTTGTCGCCCGACAGGTTCAGCTTGATGGAGTCGACGCCGTACTTCAGGAACATGCGCACCGCCTTGCGCATCTCGTCGGCGCCGTTGACATTGACGCCGAAGCTGAACTCCGGGAAGGGCAGGTGCGACAGCGTCTCGTCGCCGAGGCCGCCGGGCACCGTGATCTCCTGGCTGGCCGCCAGGTAGCGCGGACCGGGGATCTGGCCGGCGTTGATCGCGTTGCGGATGACGACGTCGAGGCGCGGCTTGGCGCAGGCGGCGCCGACGCACGAGGTGAAGCCGGCGTGCAGGTAGCGCTTGGCGACCTTGGCGCACCAGAGCACGTGCTCCTCGAGCGGCATCGTCTGGATCGCCGACAGCGTCGCCGCGTCGTTCCACGAGAAATGGGTGTGCGCCTCGCACATGCCCGGCATCAGCGTCGCGCCCGCGCCGTCGATCACGGTGGCGCCGCCCGGCGCGATCGGCGCCGTGCTGCGGCCGACCTGGCGGATGCGGTTGCCCTGCACCAGGACGCTGCCGGTGTAGGGCAGCTGCTGCCCGGTCCCGTCGAGGATGCGGACGTTGGTGAAGAGGGTGTCGTTGGCCATGTTGGATCTCCCGGGTGGCACCGCGTTCAGGCGGCCCAGCGCGTCGAGCGGGCGACGCGGGTGGCGGGGGCGCGGTGGAAGGCGCCGTCCTTCATGACGGCGAGGATGCGCGACTTGTCCTGCAGGACCGTGATGTCGGCGAGCGGGTCGCCGTCGACGAGCAGCAGGTCGGCGAGGTAGCCGTCCTTCAGCTTGCCGAGCTGCTCGCCCATCCGCATCATCGGCCCGCCCCAGGCGGTCGCCGACAGCAGCGCTTCCATGCTGCTCATGCCGACGTGCTTGACGAAGTACTCGAGGTCCTTCGCGTTCGTGCCGTGCGGCGTCCAGGCGAAGCCGTAGTCGCCGCCGGGCAGGATGCGGATGCCGCGCTTCCTCATCGCCTGCATCGAGGCGAGCGCCGCGTCGAGCTCGCGGTGGTAACCCATCTTCTTCGTGACCTCCGGCGTTAGGCCCCACTCGCTGGCGTGGTGCGAGGTGTTGATCAGCCAGGCCAGCCCGGGCGCGATGAAGTGCTCGCGCTTGTGCTCCTCGAGCAGGTCGAGCGCTTCCTCGTCGGTGAAGCTGGCGTGGTAGATGACCTCGATGCCGTGCCTGACGCAGCGCTTGATCGAGTTGCACGACCGCGCGTGCGCCGAAACGCGCTTGCCCCAGGCCTTGGCTTCCTCGACCGCCGTGGCGATCTCGACCTCGGTGAACTGGCAGCGGTCGCCCGGCATCCCGGTGATCGACTCGCCCGATAGGTTGAGCTTGATCGAGTCGACGCCGTACTTGACGAACATGCGCACGCAGCGGCGCATCTCCTCGGCGCCCGAGACGATCGCGCCGAAGGCGAACTCCGGCTGCGGCAGGTGCGGCTGGGTCGTGTCGCCGAGGCCGCCGGGCACCGTGATCTCCTGGCTCGCGGCGAGGTAGCGCGGCCCGACGATGGTGCCGTCGTCGATGGCGTTGCGGATGACGACGTCGAGCCTCGGCTTGGCCGTGGCGGCGCCGACGCACGAGGTCCAGCCCATGTCGAGGTAACGCTCGGCCACCTGCGCGCACCACAGGATGTGCTCCTCCGGCGGCATGCGCTGGATGGCGTCGAGCGTCGGCTGGTCGTTCCAGGAGAAATGGGTGTGTGCCTCGACCATGCCCGGCATGAGGAAGGCGCCGGCGCCGTCGATCACCTGGGCGCCGAGCACCGGCGGCGGCCGCACGCCGTAGCCGGTGCGGCTGACGCGGGCGATGCGGTTGCCCTGGATCAGCACCTCGCCGGTGTAGGGCATGTCGCCCGAGCCGTCGAAGATGCGCACGTTGGTGAAGAGCACGTCGGCCATGGCCGTCTCCTTCAGTGGGTTTGGGCGATGAAGCCGCGCAGCTCGCGCATGCACTCCTCGCTGCGTTCGACCGGGGTCCAGTGGCCGCAGCGCGGCAGCACGACGACGCGCTTGCTGCGCACCGACTGCAGCCGGTCGGCCATCGCCCGCACCGACTGCGGCGGCGCGACGCCGTCCTCGTCGCCGGTGACGAGCAGCGTCGGCGCCTCGATGCGCTCGACCGCCGCTGCCGGCGCTTCGGCGAGCGCCTCGCAGCTGCGCGCGTAGGCCTCGCCGTCCTGGCGCATCAGGCTTTCGCGGACGAAAGCGACGGCGACCGGCTGGCGCTCGCGCGTGTCGCTCGAGATCGCCGCCTTGAGCAGGCCTTCGGTGATCTCCTGCATGCCTGCCGCGCCCTCGCGGGCCTTCGCGGCTCGGGCCCGCATGGCCGTTCGGGCCGGCTCCGGCGGGGCGATCAGCGGCCCGAAGAGCGCCAGGCTGCGGACGCGGCGCGGCTCGCCGGCGGCCAGATGCTGGCAGACGATGGTGCCCATGGAATGGCCGAGCCAGTGCGCCCGCGCGATGTCGAGCCGCGTGCACACCGAGAGCAGCGCGTCGACGTAGCGGGCGATGCTGAGCGGGCCCTCGGCACGCTGCGAGCGGCCGCTGCCGGGCAGGTCGATGCGGACGACGCGGTGCCGCGCCAGCGCAGGCATCAGCGGCGTCCACGTGTTCGAGCTGCCGCCGAGGCCGTGCACGCAGACGACGGCATCGCCCTCGCCTTCGTCCTCGACGGCGATCCGCTCGATCATGTGCAGCGTCATCGGCCCGGATCCTGCTGGAAGCGGTTCTCGATCGCGCCGATGCCGTCGATCTCGATCCGCACGACGTCGCCGGCGTGCAGGTACTTCGGCGGCGAGAAGCCCATGCCGACGCCGGCCGGCGAGCCGGTGGCGATGACGTCGCCCGGGTGCAGGGTGATGCCGCGAGAGCAGGTCTCGACCAGCGTCTCGACGTCGAAGATGAGGTCGCGGGTCGACGCGTCCTGGCGCAGCTCGGCGCTGCCGCCGGCGGGCGTGACCCACCCGCGCACGCGCGTGTCGCGACCGTCGAGCTCGTCGGCGCTGACGATCCACGGTCCCATGGGGCAGAAGGTGTCGAAGCTCTTGCCGAGGTCCCACTGCTGGTGGCGGACCTGGACGTCGCGGGCGCTGACGTCGTTGACGATGGTGTAGCCGAAGACGTGGTCCATGGCCCGCGACCGGGCGATGTCGCGGCCGCCACGGCCGATCACGACGGCCAGCTCCGACTCGTAGTCGATCTGCGTCGAAACCGCCGGTCCGGGCAGGCGGACGTCGTCGTGCGGGCCGACGACGCACTCGGCGAACTTGGTGAAGACGATCGGCCAGGCGTCTTCCTTCGGCAGGCTGTCGCGAAAGACGGTGGTCGCCAGCTCCGCGGCATGGGCGCGGTAGTTGCGACCGACGCAGAAGAGGCCGCGGCGCGGCTGCGGCAGGGGCGCGCGCAGCGTGATCGCGTCGACCGGCATGCGCGGGCCCGATGCCGGCGGAAGCGGCTCGCCGCGCAGCAGCGACTCGAGCAGGACCTGCGCGCCACGCGATGCGTCGCCGATGGCCAGGGGCGTGGCTTCGCGACCGCAGGCCGAGATCGTCCCCGCGTGGTTCCGGCCGCCCCAGCTCCAGCTGGCGATGCGCATCGCTGTCGTCGTCTCCTGTGGCGGCCCGCGACGTCGGCGGGGCGTATCCGTTCCTGGCCGCCGTGAGACTTGCATCTCAAAACGGGATGGGCGCATCATACGAGCCGCTTCGAGCGAACGGCCGTCCGAGCCGGCCCGCGAGGCCACGGACAAACCCGCATGCCGGCTCTCAAGCACCAGCCCACCGCACCGCCCCTGCCGCCCGAGCGCGGCGTGAAGGCAGCCACCTTCGCCCTGCTGCTCGACACCGCGATGGCGCTGATCCGGCAGGACGGACACATCCCGTCGGTGGCCGAGGTGGCGATGCGATCCAAGGTGTCGCGGGCGACGGCGTACCGCTACTTCCCCAGCCGCAGCGCGCTCATCACGGCGGTCGTCCACGCCTCGCTCGGGCCGGTGCGGGCCTTCGCCTCCGACAACCGGAGCGGCCGCGAGCGCGTCCACGAGCTGTTCAAGCAGACCTTCCCGCGCTTCAAGGAGTTCGAGCCGCAGCTGCGCGCCGCGGCCCAGCTCGCCCTCGAGCACTGGGCCCTGGAGCGCAGCGGCCTGCTCGAGGAGGAGCCGTACCGGCGCGGCCACCGCATCCGCATCCTGCAGCACGCGATCGCCCCGCTCGAGGCGCAGCTCTCGCGGCCGAGCCGCGACCGCCTGCACAAGGCCCTGTCCATCGTCTACGGCATCGAGTCGTACGTGATCCTGAAGGACATCTGGGGCGTCGGCGACCGCGAGCTCGAACGCGTCGTGCTGTGGATGGCCGACGCCCTCATCGACGCTGCCCTGCGCGAAGGCGGCGCCGCTGCGGCTCCCTCGCGGGCGGCGTAAGGGCACGGTGCCCATGGCTCGACGCTCCGCCGCCTGGCACGACGCGCAGTACAACAACCGCGCCCGCATCCCGGAGCACCCGGCGATCCTCGCCCGCTGGGCGGCGACGTCGGCAGCCGCCCGCGAACGCCTGCGTTGCGAGCTCGACGTTCCCTATGGCGAGGCGCCCAGCGAGCGCCTCGACATCTTCCCGGCAGCGCGGGCCGGGGCGCCCGTGCTCGTCTACATCCACGGCGGCTATTGGCGGGCGCTCGACAAGCGCGACCAGTCGTTCGTCGCGCCGGCCTTCGTCGATGCCGGCGCGATGGTCGTGCTGCCGAACCATGCGCTCTGCCCCTCGGTGACGATCGAGCACATCGTCCTGCAAGTGGTCGCCGCGGTGGCCTGGGTGCACCGGCACGCGCGCGAGCACGGCGGCGACCGGGACCGGATCGTCGTCGCCGGGCACTCCGCCGGCGGCCATCTCGCTGCCCTCCTCCTCTGCTGCGACTGGCGGGCGGTGGGCGCCCACCTGCCGCGCGACCTGCTCTGCTCGGCCCTGTCGGTCTCGGGCGTGTTCGACCTCGAGCCGCTGCGCCACGCGCCCTTCCTCGCCCCCGACCTGCGCCTCGACGCCGCCACCGCGTGCCGCCTCAGCCCGGCCCGACTGCCGGCGCCTGCAGGCACGCTCCACGCCGTCGTCGGCGGCGACGAGAGCGAGGAGTTCCTGCGCCAGAACGCGCTGATCCGCGAAGCCTGGGGCGCCGCGGCAGTACCCGTCTGCGAGAGCGTGCCGGGCCGGCACCACATGGACGTGCTGTTCGACCTCGCCGATCCGCAAGCCCGCCTGCACCGGCTCGCGCTGTCGCTGCTCGGCCTCGGCGCGCAGCCCGCGGCCGGCGCGGCGGCGCGATGAGCTGGGCCGACGCGGCAGCGTCTTAGCGCAGTGCCGTCGCAGCGACGGCAACCCCTTGCCTGCCCCGGATCGCGGCTGCTTCCGCGCGGGCGCTCGAGGCTTCCTTCGCGAGGCCCGCACGCACGCGTGCGTCGGCCAGCCTTGCCAAAGCGTCGGCCAGGTCGAGGCTGACGGCCGGATCGACATGCGCGCGATACAGCTCCACGCCGCGCTCCAGCTCCCGCAGGCCTTCGGCGGGCTGCCCCGACGCGAGCAGCGCCTGCCCGAGCAACTGGATCGCCAGCGCGCCGAAGGCGCCGGGGGCAGCGCCCGCCGCGGAATGGGAGGTCGCCGCCGTTGCCTGGGCGGCCAGGGAGCGTGCTTCGGCCGGCGCCTCGGCAGCGAGCAGCAATGCGACCGCCTCGAGCAGAACGTCCGGGCCTTCTGCGGTTCCCGGCATCGCTGACAGCCCGGCGCGATGCCGCTCCTCCTTCCAGACCGCGAGTGCTTCCGTCCCCTGGCCGCGGGCCAGCAGCAATTCGCGGCGCAGTTGTCGAGCCTGCTCCTCGTGACCGGTACCTCGCTCCTTGCTGATCCGCGCCGCGCGCTCGATTGCCGTGGCGGCGTCGTCAAGCCGGCCTTGCCGGATCCAGGCGCGGGCCCGAAAGAGGTCGATGCGGGGAACCAGATCGGGCGCATCCTGCAATTGCGCCGCTTGTTCGGCGGCACGATCCAGTGCCGCCAGCCCCGGCACGAGATTCCCATGGGCGACCAGCGATCGGCCATACGCGGCCATGACCATCGGTACCGTGGTCTCGAAGTCGCGCTGCTGATCGCGAGCCCAGCGTGCCGATGCCTCGAGAGCCGAGACGCTGTTGCGCCAGCGGCCGCGGTTGAACAGGAATACGCCCAGCTTCAAGGCCGCGTAGTGCGGCGTCACCCCTTGATTGCCGCGGCGGCTCTCGTTGGCGATGCCCTGCCTGAAGCTGGCCTCGGCAGCATCGTGCTGACCCACGGCCTCCTGCACCTGGCCGCGCAAGACATAGAGCGGGGTCAGCACGCTGGCACCGAGGCCCGGCTGCTGCTCCACGAGGTCGATGGCCTCCGACAGCGGCGCGACGGCCTGCGCCGCGTTGCCGGTGTCCAGGCGGGTCTCGCCGACCAGGTAAAGCGCGAGCACGAGTTCGTTCGAGGTGGGAAGAAGCCGCGCCAGGGCCAACGCCTGTTCCGCCGACTGCAGCGAGCGGGCCATGTCGTCGGCACGGTGTACCGACGCTCGCCGCAGGGCCACGGCCAGCCGCGCCGGGGTGCCGGAATCCGGTTGCTTCGCGAGTGCTGCATCGGCCTCGTCCAGGCGCTGGCGCGCGTCAGCCTCGCGGCCGCTGATCGCCAGGGCGTGGGCGAGGTCGGCGAGCGCGAGCACGGTCTCGTCGCCGTCCGGACCGGCGACCTGACGGGCGAGCACCACTCGCTGCTCCTGCAGTTCGCGCTGCCGATCGAACTGGTTCAGGTCCTCGTACATCGATGCCATGAGCGCCAGCAGGCGCAGCCGCGCACCCGGGGTGTCGCGCAACTCGTTCTGGATCCGCGCCGCCGCCCGATCGAGGAGCTCACGGGCGGTGGTCTCGCGGCCGGAATCGGGGCGCGTCTGATCGCCGCTGTTGGCAGCGAAGACAGACTCGATGAAGCCCTGCACGGCCTGCGCGGTGGCAGCCTCCTGCCGCGCCTGTGCAGCCGACGAGCGCGCGACGCCGGCTTGCCACAGGGCGACCGCCGCACCGAAGGCCATGGCGGCGGCGATGGCGGACTCGACCTTGTGCCGCCGGGCTCGTCGAAGAACCCGGCGCGTCCAGGTTTCCGGCTGGGCCGAAACCGCCAGCCCCGCTTGATGCCGACGCAGGTCCTGCGCGAAGGCGTCCACCGTCGGGTAGCGGTCGGCGGCAGCCTTGTGCAGTGACTTGCGCAGGATCGCGTCGAGGTTGCCTCGCAGTGCGTCGCGGACGGCACGCTCCTGCGCGGCCGCGCTGGCGACTGGAGCCTCGACGGTGGCGATGGCTTCCTCGAGCTCGGCCGCGCTGCCGCGCTTCAGAAGGTAGGGCTTGCGCCCGGCCAGCAGTTCATACGCCACCACGCCGAGGCTGTAGACGTCGCTGGGGGTCCCCAATGCCTCTCCCCGCACCTGCTCCGGGCTGGCGTAGTCGAGTGTCAGGGCGCGGCCACCAAGATGCGTCAGCGCCGTGGAGGGCGCGGCGCCACCGTCGCCCAGCATCAGCTTGCCGATGCCGAAGTCCAGCAACTTCACTTCGCCGGCGTCGTTCACCAGGATATTGGCGGGCTTGAGGTCACGGTGCAGCACGAGCCGGCTGTGCGCGTAGGCCACCGCGTCGCACACCTGGAGCAGGAGTTGGACGCGCTGCCCGATGCCCAAGGCCATGCGCCGCGAGTGCTCGTCGATCGGCCGGCCCTGGACGTACTCGAGGGCCAGCCAGGGCCGGCCCGCGGCGTCTACACCGGCGTCGTATAGGCGTGCGATGCGCGGATGGTCCAGCGTGGCCAGGATGTCGCGTTCGCGGCCCATGCGGGCGGCCAGCCCGCGTGCCCAGCTCAGTCGCGGCAGCTTCAACGCCACCTGCCGCCTGAGCGTGCCGTCGGCGCGGTCGGCCAGCCAGACGCTGCCCATGCCTCCTGTGCCGAGTTCGCGCACCAGCCGCCAGGGGCCGACGAGCTCGCCGGCGAATGCAGCACCGGCATCGGCATCGCCGCCACCGGCGGCGCCATCAGGCGGGCCGACCAGCTTCGGCAGCGTGCCGAGGAAGTCGCCCGTCTCGGCAGAGGCCACCGCCAGCAATCGGCGCAGCGTCTCCTTGACCGGCGCCTGTATGCCGTCCAGGCTCTCCACCCAGGCGGCTCGTTCATGGGGCGGCAGGTCTAGCGCCTGGTCCAACAGCCGATCGACCATCGGCCACTCGCCCGCCAGTTCACGAAGCATCGTCATGCGCCGACCCCCGCCGGCGACTCAGCGCTTGCGCGCCAGGGTCACCCCGTCGCCGATCGGCAGCATCACGACATCGACACGCTCGTCGGCGTGGATCTTGTCGTTCAGCGCCTGCAGCGCCCGCGTGTCGGCATCCTCCGCCGGGCGGGCGACGCTGCCGCCCCAGAGCACGTTGTCGATCGCGATCAGGCCGCCGCTGCGAAGCAGGCGCAGGCAGCGCTCGTAGTAGGCGTCGTAGCTCGACTTGTCGGCGTCGATGAAGGCGAAGTCGTAGCTCGACGCCGCACCGGCGGTGAGTTGCGCATCGAGCGTGTCGACCGCCGGCGCGATGCGCAGGTCGATCTTGTGCGCAACGCCGGCTGCGGCCCAGAACGGCTTGCCGACGCCGGTGTAGGCCTCGCTCACGTCGCAGGCGAGCAGGTAGCCGTCGTCCGGCAGGGCCAGCGCCACCGACAGTGCGCTGTAGCCGGTGAAGACGCCGACCTCGATGGCGCGGCGGACGCCGCCGATGCGCGCCAGCATGGCCAGGAACTGGCCCTGGTCCGGGCCGATCTGCATGCCGGCATGCGGCTGGCTTCGCGTCGCTTCGCGCAGGCCTACCTGCGCCGGGTGCTCGCGGACGCCATGCGCGACCACGTAGGCGTAGAGGCTGTCGTCGACGGTCGTCCTTCGGTTCGCCATGCTGCTCTCCTGTTCAGGCCGCTTGCGCGGCGTGGTCGATGCGCGCCGACGCGGCGGCGGCGCGAGCGAGCGCCGACACCTCGCGCGGCGCCCGGCCGTGCAGCCGATGATCCGACCAGACCTGGCGCCAGCGCCGCGCACCGGCCGTCGCGTTGCGCAGCCCGAGCATGTGCCGCGACGCGTGCGACCACGGCTCGCCGCTGGCCGCGAGCCGCTCCATATAGGCGACGTAGGCGGCCTCGACCGCATCGCGATCGGCGGCCACGGGCGGCGCCGTCTCGGCGAAGAAGCGGCGGTCCCAGTCGGCCATCGCGAACGGGTCGTGGTACGCGGCGCGGCCGACCATCACGCCGTCGGCCTCGGCGAGGTGGCG